>NZ_JBFARL010000040.1:0-48237 GCF_040674655.1 Actinomadura sp. NPDC049753
CCCGCCCTTGGCGCTCCCGCCCTTGGCGCTCCCGCCCTTGGCGCTCCCGCCCTTGGCGCTCCCGCCCTTGGCGCTCCCGCCCTTGGCGCTCCCGCCCTTGGCGCTCCCGCCCTTGGCGCTCCCGCTCTGCGCTCCCTCGGTCCGCGCGGTCTCGTCGTCAACGGTCCCGTCGGCGCCTTCGGCCGCGGCCGCATCGGCTTCGTTCTCAAGCATCCGGGCAATCTCCCGTCAGGCTCCCGGGCGCGTCCGCCCGTCCCGCCGGGAAGCGGAACGATGCGGTGCGCCGCACGAGAGCACCTCGTCAGTCGGTGCCGTCACCGCCGGACGGTGGTCCGGCCATGACGACGAAGTCGTCGGGGGTGCGCCTTCCGTACCCTGCGGGGCCGGTTCCGTGCCTCCACGGCTTCGGTCCCACGGTCAGGCGCTGACGGCATCCGCGCTCGCGGCGTCCCCGGACCGCGGCCGCTCATGGCCGCGGGCCGTCCCGGCGTCGTCGCCGGGCGGTAGGCCGGTCTCCCGGTCGGGATCCAGGGGATCCGCGAGGCCACCGGTGTCCGCGTCGAGGGGCCCCTGCGCCAGCCTGGTCACCAGCGGAGGTGACGGCGGCGCGAGGTCGGCGACCTGGCGCAGTCCGGTGAGGATGTCGTCGGGTCGAACGGCGGGTGTGGAATGCCGAACAACCATTCGAAGTATCGCACAAGGGGCATCCGCCGTCTCGGCGGCACGCCGGTCCAGCTCACAGGCGGACACGGCGGCGCGCACGTCGAAACGGCGCCGTCCCTTCTTCGTGAGACGTTCTACCTCGATGTTCTCGGCGGCCATGAAGGCGGCCACGGCCGCGGCGGCGTCGCCTTCGGCGACACCGTCCAGCCGGATCCGCCACTCGGACGCCTCAAGCCGATCGGTGAACGCGCCCGGCTTCACCGGGGCGTCGCCGTGGCCCGCCCTTACCGGCACGACGTCCAGGACGTCGAGTCCGGGAGGCAGGGCCGCGTCGAGATCGGCTCGCACCCGCGCAGGGTCGCGGGTCTCGGTGAGCCCGAGTTCGAGGTATTCGGCCTCACTGGCCACCCCTGTCGCCGCCGCACCCGCATACGAGATCTTCGGGTGGGGGGTGAATCCGGCGCTGAACGCGACAGGGATCCCGGCGCGCCGCACGGCGCGTTCCACGGCCCGGGAAATGTCGCGGTGGCTCGTGAACCGCAGCCTGCCCCGCTTGGCGTAGCGGACGCGCAGTCGCTGGGTCACGGGGGCCGGCGCCGGACCCTCCGGCATGGGTGCCAGGGTTCTGGTCCTTCCTACTCGTGTCGAGTCGAAATACAGGTCTCCCTATAGAGTACGGGGCCTGCGACCCGGTTCGGCCAGGCACCGCCCCCGTAAGCCCGGAACCCTTGCAGCTCAAGGGACGACGCGGTCGAATCCCGTCACACCACGTTCCCCGTCACACCACGTTCAGCGGGAGCAGCTTCCGGCCGGTCGGGCCGATCTGGATCTCGGTGCCCATCGTGGGGCACACGCCGCAGTCGTAGCACGGCGTCCAGCGGCAGTCCTCGACCTCGGTCTCGTCGACGGCGTCCTGCCAGTCCTGCCAGAGCCACTCGCGGTCGAGCCCCGCGTCGAGGTGGTCCCAGGGCAGCACCTCGACCTCGTCGCGCTCCCGGACGGTGTACCAGGCGAGGTCGACGGGTTCCCCGGCCAGGGCCTTCTCGGCGCAGGCCGTCCAGCGCTCGTAGGAGAAGTGCTCGCTCCACCCGTCGAAGCGGCCGCCGTCCTCCCAGACGGCGCGGATGACCTTGCCGACGCGCCGGTCGCCCCGCGACAGCAGGCCCTCGACGATCGACGGCTGGCCGTCGTGGTAGCGCAGGCCGATGGCGCGCCCGTACTCCTTGTCGCCGCGCAGGGCGTCCTTGAGGGCGCGCAGGCGGCGGTCGACGGTCTCGTGGTCGCACTGCGCCGCCCACTGGAACGGGGTGTGCGGCTTCGGCACGAATCCGCCGATGGACACGGTGCAGCGGATGTCCTTGCGGCCCGTCGCGTCACGCCCGGCCTGGATGACGCGCCTGGCCATGTCGGCGATGGCGAGGACGTCCTCGTCCTCCTCGGTGGGCAGGCCGCACATGAAGTACAGCTTGACCTGCCGCCAGCCGTTCTCGTAGGCGGTGGTGACGGTGCGGATCAGGTCGTCCTCGCTGACCATCTTGTTGATCACCTTGCGCATCCGCTCGGAGCCGCCCTCCGGCGCGAACGTCAGGCCGGAGCGCCGGCCGCCGCGGGAGAACTCGTTGGCGAGCGTGATGTTGAAGGCGTCGACCCGCGTGGACGGCAGCGACAGCGAGGTGTTCGTGCCCTCGTAGCGGTCGGCGAGGCCCTTGGCGACGTCGCCGATCTCGCTGTGGTCGGCGCTGGACAGGCTGAGCAGCCCGACCTCCTGGAAGCCGGACTCCTTGAGCCCCTGCTCCACCATGTCGCCGATCGTGGTGATCGACCGCTCCCGCACCGGGCGGGTGATCATTCCGGCCTGGCAGAACCGGCAGCCGCGGGTGCAGCCGCGGAAGATCTCCACGCTGAACCGCTCGTGCACCGTCTCGGCGAGCGGGACCAGCGGCTTCTTCGGGTAGGGCCACTGGTCGAGGTCCATGACGGTGTGCTTCTCGATCCGCCACGGCACGCCCGGACGGTTCGGCGCGACCCGCTGGATGCGGCCGTCGGGCAGGTAGGTCACGTCGTAGAAGCGCGGGACGTACACGCCGCCGGACGCGGCGAGGCGCAGCAGCAGCCCGTCCCGTCCGCCGGGCTCGCCCTCGGCCTTCCACTCGCGGACGACCTCGGTGATGCCGAGCGCGATCTCCTCGCCGTCGCCGAGGACGGCGGCGTCGACGAAGTCGGCGATCGGCTCGGGGTTGAACGCGGCGTGCCCGCCCGCGATCACGATCGGGTGGTCGCCGGTGCGGTCGGCGGCCTCCAGCGGGATGCCGGCGAGGTCGAGCGCCGTCAGCAGGTTGGTGTAGCCGAGTTCGGTGGAGAACGACACGCCGAACACGTCGAAGGCGGCGACCGGCCGGTGCGCGTCGACGGTGAACTGCGGGATGCCGTGCTCCCGCATGACGGCCTCCATGTCGGGCCACACCGAGTACGTCCGCTCGGCGAGCACGCCGTCGCGCTCGTTGAGGATCTCGTAGAGGATCTGGACGCCCTGGTTGGGGAGCCCCACCTCGTAGGCGTCCGGGTACATCAGCGCCCATCGGACGGTGGTCTCGTCCCAGTCCTTGAGCTGGGAGTTCAGCTCGCCGCCAACGTACTGAATCGGCTTCTGCACGCTCGGGAGCAGCGGCTCCAGGCGCGGGAAGAGCGACTCGACCGGCATGACGGAACCCTCCGTGCAGGGGACGTGGGGATGAACGTCCAGCCTACGCGGTCGCCGGTCGCTAATCGAACGGGCGGCGGCGCACGTGGACGGCCTGCAGCAGGCCGAAGGCGATCATGTTCGCGAAGGTCGCCGACCCGCCGTAGGACACGAACGGCAGCGGCAGCCCGGTGATCGGCATGATCCCGATCGTCATCCCGACGTTCTCGAACGTCTGGAACCCCAGCCAGCAGACGACCCCGGTGGCGACGAGCGTCCCGAACAGGTCGGCGGCCTGGGTGGCGATGCGCAGCCCGCGCCACAGCACCACGCCGAGCAGCGCGATGATGACGGCCGCGCCGACGAAGCCGAGCTCCTCCCCCGCCACCGTGAAGATGAAGTCGGTCTGCTGCTCCGGGACGAAGTGGCCGCCCGTCTGCTCGCCGTGGAACAGGCCCTTGCCGAACGCCCCGCCCGACCCGATCGCGATGCGGGCCTGCTGGGCGTTGTAGCCGGCGCCGCGCGGGTCGGCCTCGGGGTTCAGGAACGCGGTGAACCGGGCGATCTGGTAGGCCTTCAGCAGCCCGAAGAAGAACACGGCGGCGCCCGCGGCGACGCCCCCGCCGACCAGCCCGACGAGCCACCGCTTCTGGGCGCCGGAGATCGCCAGCATGCCGAGCACGACCGCGATGAACACCAGCGTGGTGCCGAGGTCGGGCTGCAGCATGATCAGCACGCCGGGCACCCCGGCGAGCACGAGCGCGAGCAGCACGTCCCGCCGGCCGGGGCCGATCTCCCCGTCGCGCGGCTCTCCGAGGATCATCGCCAGCAGCACCACGAGCCCGACCTTGGCGAACTCCGACGGCTGCACCTGGAACCCGCCGCCGATCACGATCCACGAGTGCGAGCCGTTGATCGTCGAGCCGAGCGGGGTCAGCACGGCCAGCAGCCCCACGCACGCCAGCCCGTACAGGATGGGGACGTAGGCCCGCAGGAGCCGGTAGTCGAGCACGGTGACCAGGCCGCCGAGCAGGAAGCCGATGATCAGGTTCAGGATGTGCCGCTTGAGGAAGCCCTCGGGGTCCTTGCCCTGCTCGGTCAGCAGGTGGAAGGTGGCCGAGCGCACCAGCAGCGCGCCCACCGCCGACAGCGCCAGCACGGCCAGCAGCATCGGCAGGTCGAGCCGGCGCAGACCGGCGAGCCTGCTGGTCCACGACCGGTGCGCGGCGTAGGCGTCGACGCTGCCGACCCCGGAATCGGTGATCATGGGGCGGTCCCCTCGACGGGCATCCGCGGCAGCTCGGACGGGAGTCTCCCGTCCTGGAGGATGGCCTTGCGGTCCTTCGTCCCGTACATGGCCTCCCAGATCTCCCGGACGGCCGGCGCGGACGTCTGCGCGCCCTGCCCGCCCTGCGAGACCATCGCGACCACCGCGAAGCGCGGCTTGTCCACCGGGCCGAACGAGGCGAACCAGGACGTGTCCTGCTTGCCGTAGACCTCCGCGGTGCCGGTCTTGCCGCCGACGTCGACGCGCTTGAAGTCGAAGCCGGAGAACGCCCCGGACGCCGTGCCGCTCTTCGTCACCTCCGCGAGCGACTCGCGGATGTACTTGAGCACCTTGCCGTCGACCGGCAGCCTGCGCGGCGGCGGCGCGTCGATCCGGCGGACGATCGAGCCGTCGGGACGCACGACCGCGACACCGAGCCGCGGGGTCAGCAGCTTGCCGCCGTTCGCCATGGCCGCGTACGCGCGGACGAGCTGCAGCGGCGTCACGAGGACGTCGCCCTGCCCGACCGAGAAGTTCGCCGCGTCACCGGGCCGCCAGACGTAGCCCTCGGTGCAGTTCTCCGTCGCGACGGCCTTCAGGTAGGCGGCGCGGGCCGGGTCGGTCTTGGCGACCTCCGGATAGCCCGTCTTGGCGCCCTTGCAGTTGGCGGCCTTGGTGGCGTCCCAGAAGCTCTTCTTCCACCCCCGGTCCGGGATGCGGCCCTCGCTCTCGCTGGGCAGGTCGACGCCGGTGCGCGACCCGAACCCGTAGTCACGGGCCATCCTCACCATCGGGTCCGAGGGGTTCTTCTTCGGCTTCATCCCGCCGTCGCGCTGCCACTCCTGGTAGGCGAACCGGTAGAAGATCGTGTCGCAGGACTTGACGAGCGCCGTGTGCAGCGACATCGCCCCGAGCTCCTCGCCCTCGAAGTTGCGGAACGCGCGGTTGCCGACGTTGTAGGAGCCGGGGCAGTCGTAGGTGCCGGTCAGGCTGTTGCCGTCCTTCACCGCGGCGGCCACCGAGGAGATCTTGAAGGTGGAGCCGGGCGCGAACTGCCCCTGGGTGACCCGGGAGATCAGCGGCTCGCCCTGCTTCTTGCCGAGGAGCGCGTCGTACTCGTCCTGGGAGATGCCGCCGGTCCAGATGCCGGGGTCGTAGGTCGGGTAGCTCGCCATCGCGATCATCCGGCCGGTGCGCACGTCCATCACGACCGCGGCCCCGGCGTCGGCGGGGCGGCCCTGCTTGCGGGCGCCGTCGATCGCGTTCTTGAGCGCCTTCTCCGCCGCGCCCTGCACGCCGGCGTCGATGCTGGTGACGAGGTTGCCGCCGGCCGTCGGGGGCTTCTCCTGCGCGGTGCCGGTGACGCGGCCCTGGCTGTCGACCAGGACCTTGCGGAACCCGGGCTCGCCGCTGAGCGCCGAGTCGTACTGCGCTTCGAGGCCGTCGCGCCCGACGAGGTCGACGCCGCTGTAACCGGTGACCTTGAGGCCCTTGCGCTTGTCGAGCTCCTCCTGCGTGACGGGCTGGAGGTAGCCGAGCAGCTGCGCGGGACGCGCGCCCTCCGGCCGCGGGTAGTCGCGGACGGCCTGGACCTGCGCGGTGATCCCGGGGAAGTCCTCCTGCCGCTCCATGATCTGCAGGGCGCGCTTGGGGTCGACGTGGTCCTCGACGGGGATCGGCTGGTAGGGGGAGCCCGGCCAGCACGGCCGCTTGATGCCGGGCCCGCACAGCCGGATCCGCTTGGACATCTCGTCCTGGGACGTCCCGAGGACGGCGGCGAGCCGCTTCAGGACGGTCTGGCCGCCGTCCTTCTGCCGCGACAGCGTGGTGCGGTCGACCGACACGACGAGGGCGCTGCGGTTGCGCACGAGCGGCCTGCCGCGGTCGTCCAGGATCATGCCGCGGGTGGCGGGGACGACGATGTCGCGGGTGCGGTTCTCCGCGGCGACCGCCCGGTAGTGCTCGCCCTCCAGGACCTGGAGCGCCCACATCCGCCCGATCAGGACGAGCAGCAGCGCGGCGACGAGCACGTACAGGACGACGAGGCGGAAGTGGGTCCTCGGGTTCACAGGGTCCCGCTCCGCCCCGACATCGCGCGGTAGCGGGCGGCGGGCACGGCCAGGCGGTCGCCGCGGGCGCGCTCCCCGCGTTCGTAACGGCGGGTGACGCGCAGCACCGCCCACACCACGAACGGGCTCGCGATGACGTCGTAGAGCACCTGCAGCGGCACCATGCTGGACACGGTCGCCCACTCGGCGCGCGGGTCGCCGAGGATCATCCCGGTGCCCGCGTACAGCACGGTCCCGGCGAGCGCGCCGGCGGCGACGGCGAGGAACGGCACCGCGGACTGGCGGTCCATCTCGGCGGAGGCGACGCCGCACAGGTACCCGATGAGGCAGTAGACGAGCGCGTACCGGCCGAGGGTGTGGTCGGCGGGCGGGATGATGTCGGCGGCGAGCCCCGCGAGGAACCCGGCCACCATTCCGGTCATGGAGCCCGCGACGAGCGCGAGCGCGACGACGGCGAGCAGCACCAGGTCGGGCTGGACGCCGCCGGGCAGCGGCAGCCGGTTCGCCACCGACACCTGCAGGATCAGCGTCACGACGATCACCACGGCGGTCACCGCGGCGCGGCCGGCCGGCGACGCCTCGGGCGGGTTCAGCACGTCAGTCCCCCCGGGTCGGATTCGTGGACGGGCTCTTGGAGTGGCGCGGCTTCGTCTTCGGGCTCTTGCTCGCCGACGGCGTCGCGGTCGGCGTCGGGGTCGGGGGCGGCGGGGGCTTGGGCGGCAGGACCGCGTCCCGCGGGTCGGTCTCCGGCGGGGCGACCACGACGGCGACGACGTCCAGGCTGGTGAACCGCACGAACGGCCGGACGTAGGCGGTGCGGGTCAGCCCGCTGGTGGAGCGCTCGATCCGCTCGACCACGCCGATCGGGACGCCCGGGACGTACGGCTTCTGCCCCTGCGACCCGAGCGTGACGATCCGCTGGCCGACCCGGATCGGGGCGGCGGCGTCGAGCAGCTGGAACCGCAGCGGCGTCGCGCTGCCCCGGCCGAGTCCGCGGCGGCCCCGGCCCTGGGTGATGCCGATCTCCTTGGACTCCTCCAGCCGGGAGCCGATGGAGGACGTCTGGTCGGTGGCGAGCAGGACGGTGGCGGTCGCGGGCCCGACGCGGGTGACGCGGCCGACGAGGCCGTCGGCGCTCATCACGGTCATGTCGGGCCGGATGCCGCTGCGGCTGCCGACGTCGATGGTGACGGTGTCCTCGAAGCCCTGCCCCGCGGAGATCACCTGCGCGGCGTGGATCTTGTAGCCGCCCATTCCCGCGGTGCCGAGCAGCCTGCGCAGCTGCGCGGACCGGTCCTGGTCGAGGCGGCTGGAGCGCAGCTGCTCGCGGAGCCGCTGGTTCTGGCGGGCGAGCCGGTCGGCCCGGCGCCGCTCGCCCGGCGCGTCGGTGATCGCGTCGAAGGTGTTGCCGACCGGCCGGACGACGGACGCCGACGCCCGCTCCACCGGGCCGAACACCGTCGCGCCGACGCCGCGCAGGCCGCGCAGCGGCGAGTCGTGCCCGCCGCGGTAGTCAATGGTGATCATCGCGAGCGCCACGACCAGCAATGCGCCGAGGACCACGCGGGTGCGCCGGGTGTCCTTCACGCACCGACCTCCCGTTCCCTGGTCCGCCGGGAGCCCAGTGCCTCACGAGGGGGGACGCCCCCGCGTCCCCCTCGGCGGACTATGTCCGAGTCGGCTCGCCCGGGGGACGACCCCTCGCGTCCCCTGGCCGGCCACGTCCGAATCAGTGCCGCGGCTCCGGCACGAGCACCTGCCTGAGCGACTCGAAGTCCTCGACGCACTTGCCCGTGCCGAGCACCACCGAGTCGAGCGGGTTGTCCACCAGATGGATGGGCATCCCGGTCTCCTCGCGGAGCCGTTCGTCGAGGTTCTTCAGCAGAGCGCCGCCGCCGGTGAGCGCGATGCCGCGGTCCATGATGTCGCCGGAGAGCTCGGGCGGGCACTTGTCGAGGGTGGTCTTCACCGCGTCCACCACGGCGTTGACCGGTTCCTCGATCGCCCGCCTGACCTCCTCGGCGGAGATCACGACGGTCTTCGGCAGCCCGCTGACGAGGTCGCGGCCCCGGATCTCGGCGTGCGGCTCGTCGTCGCCGCCGGGATAGGCCGACCCGATCGCCATCTTGATCTCCTCCGCGGTGCGTTCCCCGAGCATCAGGGAGTACTCCTTCTTGGAGAAAGAGATCACGGCCTGGTCGAGCTCGTCGCCGCCGACGCGCACCGACTGGCTGGTGACGATCCCGCCGAGCGAGATGATCGCGACCTCGGTGGTGCCGCCGCCGATGTCGACGACCATGTTGCCGGTCGGCTCGTAGACGGGGAGCCCGGCGCCGATCGCGGCGGCCATCGGCTCCTCGATGATGTAGACGCGGCGGGCGCCGGCCTGGTAGCCGGCCTCCTTCACCGCGCGCTGCTCCACCCCGGTGATCCCGCTCGGCACGGCCACGACGATCCGCGGCTTGGCGAAGTGCCGGCGCTTGTGCACCTTCTGGATGAAGTAGCGCAGCATCCGTTCGGTGACGTCGAAGTCGGCGATGACGCCGTCCTTCAGCGGACGGACCGCGACGATGTTGCCCGGTGTGCGGCCGATCATCCGCTTCGCCTCGATGCCCACCGCGACGATCTTCCCGGTATTGGTATTGATCGCCACCACGGAGGGTTCGTTCAGGACGATGCCACGCCCGCGCACGTACACCAGGGTGTTGGCGGTACCAAGATCGACCGCCATGTCACGGCCAAGAAACGACAGCTTGTTACCCATGAAGAAAGGGAGCCCTTCATGATTGACGGGCGTGTATAGCGGCGCGTCCATCGTAACGTGCGCGTACCTCCGCGGGCAGTCACCCCCGCGCCGCGCGTCGCGAAAAAAACGCGTCCTGACCAGCCCGGTTTTCCATAAAGAGAACCCGGCGGACTGACCCGGCGGCCGGTCGGCCAAAGACGCGCGGCGCCCACGGCAGGCCCGACGCCACCGGGTATCCGAGGATCTTAGGGGGTCTTCCCCGGCCCGACACAGCCCCACGCCGCAACACGGTTCGATTCGCCTCAGAGCTTCGCTCGGCTCGGCAGCAGAAAAGCCGAACCCCGGGCCGTGGATCTACCGGCGCATGAAGGCGCCCGACGTGCCGCGGGGCACGCCCTTACCCGCCCACAAGCCGATTCTGGGACGAGCGACGACCGCCCCCTCGGACTGTTTTTCAGATGAGGAACATCCAAGCCCGCTTCAACCGCCCCTCAGCCCAGGGCACAGCCGCACTCATGCCCCGGCCGAGATCCCTTGTCCAGGAGGGCGCGAGCCTTCCACGTCCAACGCTCTTGGACGTGCACGTCGTGACGCTCTCGGAGTCGACCTGAGCCGGGGCGCGGGTCGGGCGGCCGGAAGGCGCTCTAGCGCCTGGAGGTCGCACGACCCGCCGAGCCGGGCGACCGGAGCGCCACGACGACAACCCGCACGGGCACGGAACCCGCACCGTGGCGTGAGGATCGCCCGGCTCGCAACGGGGGTTCCAGGGGGTCGCCCCCCTGGGCTAGCACAGCATCACACCTCGGGGAAGAAGAGCTTGATCTCGCGCTCGGCGGAGTCGGGAGAGTCGGAGCCGTGGACGATGTTCTCGCCGATCTCCAGGGCGAAGTCGCCGCGGATGGTGCCGGGGGTGGCGCTGACCGGGTCGGTGGCGCCGGCGAGCGAGCGGAACGCCTCGATGGCGCGCGGGCCCTCCACGACCATGGCGACGAGCGGGCCGCCGGTGATGAACTCGACCAGTTCGCCGAAGAACGGCTTGCTGCTGTGCTCCTCGTAGTGCGCCTCGGCGGTCTCGCGGGCGAGGGTGCGCAGTTCCAGCGCGACGAGCTTCAGGCCCTTGCGCTCGATCCGGGAGATGACCTCGCCGACGACGCCGCGGCGAACGCCGTCGGGCTTGACCAGGACAAGAGTGCGCTCGGACACGACAGTTTCTCCTAGAGCATTTCGGATTCGGTAAGCGCGCGAATCCTACCCGGCCCCGGGGTCCGCGGCGGCATTCCCGGGGAGCCGTGCGGCGCGGGGGCGCGGTGCCGCGGCGTGTCGGGCGCACAGGCGGGCGGTGGCTCCGGCGAGCAGGACGGCGGCCACCCCGGCGACGACCAGCCAGATGCGGTAGCCCTCCGAGAGCGCGCGCACATGCTGGGCGTCGGTGAGCGGACGGATCCGCTCCAGCCGCCCGGCCTGCAGCGACAGGACGAGCAGCTGCCCGGCCAGCACCGCGGGGAAGCACAGCGACAGCCCGAACAGCGCGGCGCCGACCCTCGCGTCCCGGAGCGAGGCGGCGAGGGCCAGCCCCGCGCCGGCGCCCAGGGGGACGAGGGGGGCGAGCAGCGCCCAGCGGCCGAGGGCGCCGCCCGCGAGGCCGAGCGGCACGGCGGAGATCATGAGGAGGTGGCCGGTGCGGACGGCTCCGCGCGTCCCGGCGCGGGTGGCCGCGAGCGCCCCCGCGAGGGCGGCGGCGGCCGCCACGGCGAAGGGGAGCAGCGGCGGGGCCCCGGCCCCCGCCTCGGCGGCGGCCAGCCCCGCGAGCGGGCCCGCGACGGGCTGTGAGAGCAGGCCGACGGCGATCATGGCGCCCGCGCCGCCGGACGGGCCGCCGGCTGCCGCGTCCCGGCCGCCGGCGAGGGCGAGGCCGGCCAGGGCGAGCAGCGTGAGCCCGGCGAGGAGGAGCCGCGCGCCGGGCGACCAGCCGTGCGCGGCGACGACGGAGAGGAAGGCGAAGCCGCCCGCCGGGACCAGTACGAGGAGCAGCCGGCCGCGTTCGGCGCGCCGGAGCGCGGGCGGTCGCCGGCGGCGGCGTCCGCGCAGGAGGGGGTGGGCGATCGCGGCGACGGCGGCGGCGACGGCGAGCAGCGGGCAGGGCGCGAGCGCGGCACGCCAGTCAGGGACGGCGGCGCCGTCGGCGGGCACGGGGACGGCCTTCAGCGCCAGCGGCATCGCGAGGATCAGCGTGCCCGCGAGGGCCCCGGCCCAGGCGGCCGCCAGGGCGCGGTTCCGGCGTTCCCAGACCAGGACGAGGCTCGCGGGCAGCATGAGGCCCGCCCCGACGCCCTGGACGGCTCGGACCGCCCCGATGTCGGGCAGCGAGCGGGCGAGGCCTGCGGCGCCGATGCCGGCGAGCAGCACCGCGAGCCCTGCCATGAGCACGCCCCACGCGGGGAGCCGGCGGGCGGCGACGGCGGCGGGCGGCACCGTGACCAGCAGGGCGGGCAGGGACAGCCCGGTGGCGTGCAGCAGCCCGGGGATCTCGGCGTCGCCGAGCGCGAGGGCGCTCGCGGCGGCGGGGACGACGTCGCCGGACGCGTCGGGCACCACCAGGACGGCCGCGGGCAGCGCGGTGAACGTCAGCAGCAGCGCGCCGAGCGTCGCGAGCCTCCGCCGGGCGTCCCCTTCGGCGGGGCGCGCCGGAGGCCCGGCGGGCCGCGTCCCGGTGAGGTCGCCGGGCGGGTGTTCGCGTGCGTGGGAGGACACGGCGTGCTCCTTAGGACGTCGTCGTCCGCCGCACGCGCATTTCCCGGAAGGGTAATTTGTCCAAATAACGCGATAATGGAATGACGCGAGAATCGGCGGACGCAATGGTGCCGTCCCCGCGAACCTAGCGCGGCGGAGCGCCGCCCACCTTGCGTCCCAGCCAAATGGCCGTACCCCAAAGTGCCCCGAAAACGACACCGAGGAAGAACATGGCCGGCACCATGAACCCGGTCGCGAAGATCAGCACCTGAAGGACCGTGCCCGCGGGCACCGCCCAAGGGAAGCGCAGCAGACCGGCCAGCGCGACGCACGCGACGGCCAGCCCGCCGCACACGCCGCCGGCGGTAGCCCCGTCCACGTCCAGCACCGTCACCGCCACCGGGATCGCGAGCGCGATCACGATGGCCTCGCACGCCAGGACGGTGGCGAACAGCCTCCGCGCCGGGTTGGGGGCGGTCCGCGCGCTCATGCCCGTCACCGGCCTTCCTCGACGCGCAGCAGGGTGCGGGCCTCGCCCGCGGTGACCACCGAGCCGGTGATCAGCACGCCGGCGCCCCGGTACTCGCCGGTCTCCTCGGCGAGACCGATCGCCCGGTCGATGGCGTCGTCCAGCCGCTGGACGACATGGACGCGCTCGGCGCCGAAGACCCCCTCGGCGATCTCGGCCAGCTCCTCGGGCGGCATCGAGCGCGCCGAGGAGTTGCGGGTCACCACCAGCTCGGCCAGGACGGGTTCGAGCTGGTCGAGGACCCCGGCGACGTCCTTGTCGGCGGCGATGGCGAGGACCCCGGCGAGCCGGGTGAAGCCGAACGACTCGGTGACCGTGGCGACGGTCGCGGCCATCCCGGCGGGGTTGTGCGCCGAGTCCAGCAGGACGGTCGGGCCCGTCCGGGCGACCTCCAGCCGGCCCGGCGAGGCCGACTTGGCGAAGCCGCTGCGGACCAGGGCCGGGTCGAGTTGCCCCTCCTCGCCGCCGAGGAAGGACTCGCCGGGCGCGATCCGGGTCGCGGCCTCCAGGTTCGGCTCGCCCCGGGTGGGGGCGCCGCCGGCGAACGCCTCCACGGCGGCCAGGGCCGTCGCGGCGTTGCTCGCCTGGTGCTCGCCGAAGAGCGGCAGGAAGATCTCGTCGTAGACGCCGTGCAGGCCGCGCAGCGAGATCTGCTGGCCTCCGACGGCGACGTCCCGGCTGAGCACGCCGTACTCGACGCCCTCGCGCGCCGCCGCCGCGCCGGTCTCCACAACCCGCCGCAGCAGCACCTCGGCGGCCTCGACGGGCTGCTGCGCCAGCACCGCGATCGCGCCCGGCTTGATGATGCCCGCCTTCTCCCCGGCGATCTGCTCCAGCGTGTCGCCCAGGTAGCGGGTGTGGTCCAGGCCGATCGGCGTGATCACCGCGACGGCGCCGTCGGCGACGTTCGTGGCGTCCCAGGCGCCGCCCATGCCGGCCTCCACCACCGCCACGTCGACCGGCGCGTCCGCGAACGCCGCGAAGGCCATCGCGGTGAGCACCTCGAAGAACGACAGCCTGTTCTCGTGCTTGTCGTCGACCAGCTGCAGGTAGGGCAGCACGTCGTTGAACGCCTCGACGAACCGCTCCTCGCTGATCGGCTCCCCGTCGATCGCGATGCGCTCGCGCAGCGTCGTCAGCTCGGGGCTGGTGTAGAGCCCGGTGCGCAGGCCGCGCTCGCGCAGCAGCGCCTCGACGAGCCGGGCCGTGGTGGACTTGCCGTTCGTCCCGGCGATGTGGATCACCGGGTACGCGCGGTGCGGCGCCCCCAGGACGTCGACCAGGTCGGCGATCCGGTCGAGGGTCGGGTCGATCTCCCACTCGACCCCGCGCCCCATGATCGCGCCGACGGTGGCCCTGTAATCGGACGGCTCGGATACCTGACTCACGGTCACAGAGCCTACTCGGCGGCGGGCGCGCCTCCGTCCGGGCCCACACTGGAGGGATGGAGGTGTTCTTCCGCGAATGGGAGCGGCGCGCCCCGGGCGAGACCCGCGACCTCGGGCGGGCCCGCGCCCTGGCGGACGCGCTGGGCCTCCTCGCGCCGGGCGTCCCGGTCCTGACCGTCGTCGGTTCCAAGGGGAAGGGAACGGCGGCGACCTACGCGTCGGCGTTCCTCGGGGCCGCCGGGCTGCGCGTGTGCACGGTCACGAGTCCCGGGCTGCGCACCGAGCGCGACCGCATCAGGGTGGACGGGCGTGCCGTCTCCGCCGGGGAACTCGCCCTCCTGGCGGACGTCCTCGGGGAGGCCGTGGCCGCGCTCCCCCCGCCGTCCGGCGGCTACCTGTCGCCGTCGGGGCTCTTCACGATCGCGGGCGTCCTGCACGCGCGCCGCGCCGGCGCGGACGCGCTCGTCCTGGAGGCGGGCATGGGCGGACGGTCGGACGAGGTCGCCCTGTTCCCCCCGGACGTGGCCGCGATCACGCCCGTCTTCCGGGAGCACGCCGGGGTCCTCGGCGACACGGCGGCCGAGATCGCCGAGGAGAAGCTCGGCGTCGCCGGGCCGCGGACGCGCGTCCTGTCGGCGCCGCAGTCGGCCGAGGTCGCGGGCGTCCTCGGCGCCGTGGAGTTCGTCGGGCCCGGCGGCAGCGGGCTCCCCCGGGACGTGCTCCCCGCCGGCCTCGGACGCGCGGCGGCCGAACTCGGCGTGGTCGCCGCCCGCCGCCTCCCCGGAGCGGCCGAGCCCCCCGCCGGGACGGTGCGGGACGTGCTGTCCTCGATCGTCCTGCCCGGCCGCCTGTCATGGCACGACGTGCCCGGGTCGGCCACCCGGATGCTGGTCGACTCCGCGATCGACCGGACCGGGGTCGCCGCCGCCCTCACCGCCGCCCGGGAGGCGTGGGGGACGATCGACCATGTCGTGGTCTGCCTCCCCGACCACAAGGACCTGGACGGCGCCGTCGCCGAACTGGGCGCGCTGCCCGTGACGTTCGTCCGGCTCGCGCTGCCGCACCTGCGGTTCACCCGCGCCCTGCCGCCCCGGTGGGACGTGGTAGGGCCCGCCGCGATCACGCCCGAGTCGCTCGCGACGCTCGGGCACCGCGTGGTCGCCCTCGGCACGGTCCACTTCACCGGACTCGTCCTGGACGCGGTGGGCGCCGACACCGAGCGCCTCTACGTCACTTCGGCTTCTCGACGTCCTTCCTGATGCGGTGCATCAGGTCGGCCATCAGGGGGAACTGCGGGTTCGCCGTGGGCTTGTTGGACGCGACGACTCCGAAGGAGTCCTTGGTCGCCCACGCGCAGTAGGTGTGGGTCTCGGCGAGGACGGCGAACGTGCCGCACACCGCCTTGCCGCCCCTGCGCCCCGGGTCGGCGTCCTGCCCGGCGATGAACGTGGTCGGCTGCGTCTCCTGGAGGAAGTCCGCGGGATCGCCGATCCGGCCCGTCCCGCCCACGAACAGCACGTTGACCTTGCGCACCGGCTCCTCGGTGTAGACGGCGAGGCCGCTCCCGGCCACCGGGACGCCGCCCGACTCGACCGCGCCCGCGACGAACGGGTACGCGACGCTCGCCTGCGGCGAGGTCAGCGGATCCTTGTGCAGGCCCCCGGCCGTCGGCCCCGCCTTGACCACCTTCTTGGACGGCCCGGGACCGGCCGCCGCCCCGGTGTCCTCGGCGGCGCCGCCGCTCCGCAGCGCCAGCACGCCCGCGACGAGCAGCACCCCCGCGACCGCCACGGCGCCCGCGACCAGCAGCGGCTTCGGCAGGCCTCCGCCGGGCCCGGCCGGCGCGCCGGTCACCCGCGGCAGCGGGCCGGTGCCGTCCCGCAGGACGCCGTGCGGGCCCGTGCCCACGACCGGAAGCGCTCCCGACCCGTTCGCCGAGACCGGCATCGCGTGCGGGCCGGTGCCGTTCCTCGGCATGGCGTACGGGCCCGAGACCTCCCGCAGGGGCGGCATGGCCTGCGGGCCGGTGCCGTTCACCATCGCGTGCGGGCCGGTCCCGTCGCCGATGTCGACCGACCACCAGGGGCGCGCGCCGCCGAAGGGCGCCGGGGCGGCCTCCGGCCCGGGACCGTCCTCGATGACCTGCGCCTCGTCCAGGTCATCGCCGGACGGGGAGTCCGGCGTGCCGGACCGAGGTGGTGAATCGGCCATTGCACTCCTGATGGTTCAACTACCGCAAAGGCCCACGGGCCCTACCGGATCGTAACTGCGGCAGGCGCCGCCGTGCCGAAGGATCGCCGTGTCAGCACCCGTGTCAAGAGCGGCCGGGCCGGCCCCCCGGCGGAGGTCAGCCCGCCGGGAGCGCGGCCAGCTGCGACTCCAGCCTGCCGATGTCGGACTCCGCCTGGGCGAGCCGGTCGCGGTTCTTCGCCACGACCGCCTCGGGCGCCTTCGCCATGAACGCCTCGTTGCCGAGCTTGCGCCGCGCCTGGTCGACCTCCTTGCGGGCGGCGGCCAGGTCCTTCTCCAGCCGCTTGCGCTCGGCGGCGACGTCGATCACCCCGGCGGTGTCGAGGTGCACCTTCACGTCCTCGACCGGCAGGGACGCCGTCGAGGAGAAGCCGTCCTCCGGCTCGGTGAGGCGCAGCAGCGAACGGATGCCGTCCTCGTGGCGGTGCAGCGCGGAGCCGTTCCACTCGATCCGCGCGGCGACCCGCTGACCGGGCTTGAGGCCCTGGTCGGCGCGGAACCGCCGCACCTCGGTCACCATCCGCTGGAGCGAGCCGACGAGCTCCTCGGCGCCGGCGTCGCGCCGCGCCGGGTCGGCGGCGGGCCACGGCGCGGTGACGACCGTCTCCGCGCCCGTCAGGGACGTCCACAGCTCCTCGGTGACGAACGGGACGACCGGGTGCAGCAGCCGCAGCAGGTTGTCGAAGACCTCGCCGAGCACGCGGCGGGTCGCCTCGGCGCGCTCGTCGGCGAGCTGCACCTTGGCCAGCTCCACGTACCAGTCGCAGACCTCGTCCCACGCGAAGTGGTAGAGCGCCTCGCACGCCTTCGCGAAGTCGAACGCCTCCAGGTGCGCGTCGACCTCGGCGATCACCGCGTGCAGCCGGGACAGGACCCAGGCGTCGACCGTGGAGAGCTCGGCGGGCATGTCGCCGCGGGTGTGCGCGCCGTTGATGAGCGCGAACCGGGTCGCGTTCCACAGCTTGTTGCAGAAGTTGCGCGAACCCTGCGCCCACTCCTCGGCCACCGGGACGTCGCCGCCCGGGTTCGCGCCGCGCAGCAGCGTGAAGCGGGTGGCGTCGGCGCCGTAGGCGTCGATCCAGTCGAGCGGGTCGATGACGTTCCCGAACGACTTGGACATCTTCTTGCCGAACTGGTCGCGGACCATTCCGTGCAGGGCGATGGTGTCGAACGGCTGGACGCCGTCCATCGCGTACAGCCCGAACATCATCATGCGGGCGACCCAGAAGAACAGGATGTCGTAGCCCGTGACCAGGACGGACGTGGGATAGAACCGCTTCAGGTCGGGCGTCTCGTCCGGCCAGCCGAGCGTGGAGAACGGCCACAGCGCGGAGGAGAACCACGTGTCGAGGACGTCGGAGTCCTGAGTCCACCCGGCGGGCGGCTCCTCGTCAGGCCCCGGGCAGACGACCTCGCCGTCCGGCCCGTACCAGACCGGGATCCGGTGCCCCCACCACAGCTGGCGGCTGATGCACCAGTCGTGCATGTTGTCGACCCACTCGAAGTAGCGGGACGCCATCTCCGGCGGGTGGATCTTGACGCGGCCGTCGCGGACGGCGTCGCCCGCGGCCCGCGCCAGCGACTCGACCTTGACGAACCACTGCAGCGACACGCGCGGCTCGACGACCGTGGAGCAGCGCTGGCAGTGCCCGACCGAGTGCTTGTAGGGGCGGACCTCCTTGACGATCCGGCCCTGCTCGCGCAGCGCGGCCACGACCGCCGGGCGCGCCTCGAAGCGGTCCAGCCCGGCGAACGGCCCGTGCGCCGTGACGACGCCGCGCTCGTCCATGACCGACAGGGACGGCAGCGAGTGCCGCCGCCCGATCTCGAAGTCGTTCGGGTCGTGCGCGGGGGTCACCTTGACGGCGCCGGTGCCGAACGCGGGGTCGACGTGCTCGTCGGCGACGACCGGGATGCGGCGGCCGGTCAGCGGGAGCTCGATCTCGCGCCCGACCATGTGCGCGTACCGGGCGTCCTCAGGGTGGACGGCCACGGCGGTGTCGCCGAGCATCGTCTCCGCCCGGGTGGTCGCGACGACGATCTCGTCCTCGCCCGACCCGTACCGGATCGAGACCAGCTCGCCGTCGACCTCCTCGTGCTCGACCTCGATGTCCGACAGCGCCGTCAGGCAGCGCGGGCACCAGTTGATGATGCGCTCGGCGCGGTAGATCAGGCCGTCGTCGAACAGCCGCTTGAAGATCGTCCGGACGGCGCGGGCGCGGTCGTCGTCCATCGTGAACGCCTCGCGCGTCCAGTCGACGCTGTCGCCGAGGCGGCGCATCTGGCCGAGGATGCGGCCGCCGGACTCCGCCTTCCACTGCCAGACCCGCTCGACGAAGTCGGCGCGCCCGAGGTCGTGCCGCGACAGGCCCTCCTTGCCCAGCTCGCGCTCCACCACGTTCTGCGTGGCGATGCCCGCGTGGTCCATGCCCGGCACCCACGCCACCTCGTGGCCCTGCATCCGGCGGCGCCGGACGAGGGTGTCCTGGATGGAGTGGTCGAGGGCATGGCCCATGTGCAGCGAGCCGGTCACGTTCGGCGGCGGGATCACGATCGAGAAGGCCGGCCGCTCCGGCGCGCGCTCCGGATCGGCGGTGAACAGCCCCGCCGATACCCACCGCTCGTAGAGCCGGCCCTCTACATCGGCCGGTCGGTACTGGGTGGGAAGGTCGACGTCCGCGGCGGCCCCCTGGCCGCGCTCAGTGCTGGGCTGTGTCACGGCTGACGATTCTACGGGGACGCGCGGGGTGGACGGCCCAGGACGGCCGGTCGCGCGGAGGAGATCCGCACCGGCGAGCCCCTGTCGCACCGCCCACGTCCCCGCAGATCACTTCGATCCGGTCGTGCGCGGCGCCCGCGACACGCGGCGGGACGGGCCAGAGAGCGTTTTCCCGCCGCGATCGGGACACTGGTCACCTGACACCGGGTCGCCTCGCCGGAAAGGGTGGCGGCGAAGTCCCGCGACGGCGGGGCGGAGGGAGAGGGACGGGATGCGAGCGGGACTGGCACGCGCCGCCGTGCTGGCCGGCGCGTTCACAGCGGGGGCCGTGGCGGCACGTGCCGCGACCATCCCTCACCTCCACCGCCTCACCGCCGACCTGCAGCGCTCCCGCGAGCGCATCCTCGCCAGCCGCGAGGAGGAGCGCCGCCGGCTGCGCCACGACCTGCACGACGGGCTCGGGCCGACGCTCGCCAGCCTCGCGATGTCGCTGGACGCCGCCCGCATCACCCTCGCCGGCGAGCCGGAGCGGATGGACCCGGTGCTCGCCGAGGTCCGGGACCGGCTGGCGACGGCCGTCGGGGAGATCCGCGACCTCGCGCACGGTCTGCGGCCCCCCGCGCTGGACGACCTCGGCCTCGTCGGCGCCATCGAGTCGTTCGCCGACGGCTGCTGCGAGCGGGTGGACGTCCGGTTCGACGGAGAGCCCGCGGGACTGCCGGCCGCGGTGGAGGTCGCGGCGTACCGGATCGCGCAGGAGGCGCTGACGAACGTCCGGCTGCACGCCCCCGGGAGCGCCGTGACGGTCAGGCTGACCCGGGAGGCCGACCTCCACCTGATGGTCGCCGACACCGGGCCCGGCCTGCCGGACGCCCTCCGCAACGGGGGCCAGCCGAGGCCGCGCCGCGGCCTGGCCGCGATGAAGGAGTGGGCCGCCGAGCTCGGCGGCAGCTGCGCGATCACGTCCCGGAACGGCGGCGGGACCGTCGTCACCGTCCGCCTGCCGCTCGCCTCCGCGCGGATCGCCGCCGGGTACCATCGTCCCTCCATCGGAAGAGACGGGCGGAGATGACCGAGACCATCCGGGTGCTCATCACCGACGACCACCCGGTGTTCCGGCAGGGGCTGAAGGGCCTGCTGCAGGCGCTCGGGGTGGAGGTCGTCGGCGAGGCCGAGAACGGCCCGGGCGCGGTGCGGCTCGCGGCGGAGCTGCAGCCGGACGTGGTCATCATGGACCTGCACATGCCCGGCGGCAACGGCATCGAGGCGACCCGCACCATCACCCGCACCAGCCCGCGCATCGGCGTGCTGGTGCTGACGATGTTCCGCGACGACGACTCGGTCTTCGCGGCGATGCGCGCCGGCGCCCGCGGCTACCTGCTGAAGGAGTCGGGCGCGGAGGAGATCGCCCGCGCGGTGAAGGCGGTCGCGGCGGGCGAGGCCATCTACGGCCCGGAGATCGCGCGCCGCGTGCTCACCTACTTCACCGACATGCCCGACCCGCGGCAGGCCGCGTTCCCGCAGCTCACCGAGCGGGAGCGGGAGGTCCTCGAACTGATCGCGCAGGGCCGCAGCAACACCGAGATCGCCGGGACGCTCTACCTCAGCCAGAAGACCGTCCGCAACCACGTCTCGAACATCTTCATGAAGCTGCACGTCGCCGACCGCGCCCAGGCCATCGTCCTGGCCCGCGAGGCCGGTCTCGGCGAGTCCCGCGGCTGACGTCCCGGTCCCGCGCGAGGGCGGCGCGAATCAACCGCCCGCACGGGCCAGGAAGGCCCGCACCCCGGCGCGCCGGGGCAGTCCGGGAACGGGGCGCAGGATGCCCTCGCGCACGGCGAGCGCCGCGGCCTCGGTCCGGCTCGACGTCCGGGTCTTCTGCAGGACGTGCTCGACGTGCTTGTGGATCGTGCGCGGCGACAGGAAGAACTGCTGGGCGATGACGTCGTTGGACATCCCCATCGCCAGGCGCGTCAGGACCTCCACTTCGCGGCCGGTCAGTCCGTACGGCACCACGGCGGGCCGCGTGTGGACGAGAACCGCCCCCGGCGGGCAGACGGGAAGCTCGGGCGAGAGCAGCCCGAAGCGGTGCCACGTCCGGTCGAGGGGCCAGAGTGCGTGGAGCCGCCGCCCGCCCGACTCCCGGAACTCCGCGACGACCTCCCGGAAGGCGCGATCCTCCAGCACCTGCGGCCGCTCCCGCTCCGGCACCGGCACGATCCGGCCGCCGGACACGAGGGCGACGCGGTCCGAGGGCCGCACTCCGCCGGCGTGGGCGGCGCGCCCCGCCACATCCGCCACCGCGGCCAGCGCGGGCATGAGGGATGCGAGCAGCCGGCGTCCCCGGGTGTCGAACGCGCCGTGCCGTCCGCTGGAGAGGTGCACGAGGCCCACGTACCGCCCGTCGCGCCGCAGGGCCCCCGTCATGCCGTCCCGGAATCCCGCGGGCTCCACGTGCTCCTCGTAGAACCAGCCGCGGCGGAAGCTCTGGCTCGGCTCCTCGGAGATGGACGGGGGGAGTTCGGCGTTGAGCACGTCGTCGAACCAGGGGGTGCGGGCGAAGTCGACGGCCAGCGAGCGCGCCGTCTCGGCCGTGTAGCCCACCCCGGCGACCTGGCGGTGCTTCCCGTCGAACGGGTCGACCGCGATCAGGGACGCGGCGTCGCCGTCCACGACCTCGTTCAGCAGGCGCAGCATCTCCCGGCGCGCCTGGACCGCGTCAGGCTCGTGGACCAGCATCCCGATCTCGGCCGCGAGCGCGAGATGCCGATATGCGGGCATGGCACCTCCTGGCCGCGCACGGTCGGGCAGCGAGCCACGACGAGAGCCCCGAATCTATGGCGCGGACGGGTGCCCGGACAAGATCTCCCGGCGTCACGATCCGAAGCCGCGCTCGCGCCCGGGCCCCGGGCGGCGGGGGCCGCTCCCGCGCCGGCCGAGCGACTCCGCAGTTCTACGGATGTCCCGGACGCCCGGCCCGCGGTCCCATAACGCGACCGGGCCCGCAGGCGGACCTGCGGCGACCGGTGCCTCCACTGGGCAAAGCGCTCTCGTCACCGGAAGAGGAACAAGCGATGGCCACGGGCTACCTGTATCACGAGATCTTCGGCTGGCATGACACCGGATCGAACGCCGGCCTGTTCGGGGCGGACCCGGCGGCCGGGCTGCAGCCCTACATGCACATGGAGAACGCCGAGACCAAGCGGCGCATCCACGAACTGATCGTCGTGTCCGGGCTCATCGACCGGCTGGAGCGGGTGCGGCCGCGGCACGCCACGGAAGAGGAGATCCTGAAGGTCCACACCCGGGACCACCTGGAGCGGATCAAGACCGAGAGCGGGTGGCCGAAGGGCGGCGACGCCGGGGACGGCTTCAGCCCCTTCGGCAAGGGAGGCTACGAGATCGCGACCCTGGCGGCCGGCGGCGTCGTCACGATGGTCGAGGCGGTCGTCAACGGCGACGTCGCCAACGGGTACGCCCTGGTCCGCCCGCCCGGTCACCACGCCGTCGCGGGCAGCGGCATGGGGTTCTGCATCTTCGGCAACCTCGCCATCGCCGCCCGGCACGCCCGCGACGTCCTCGGGGTGCGGCGCATCGCGGTCGTCGACTGGGACGTCCACCACGGCAACGGGACACAGTCCTTCTTCTACGGCGACCCGGACGTGCTCACGATCTCGTTGCACCAGGACAACTGCTTCCCGCCGAACAGCGGCGCGCTCACCGAACGCGGTGATGACGCCGGCTTCGGGTACGCGCTGAACGTCCCGCTGCCGCCGGGCACCGGCGACGGAGGCTACCTGTACGCCATGGACCAGGTGGTGGCGCCGGCCCTGCAGCGGTTCCGGCCGGATCTCATCCTCGTCGCCTCGGGCTTCGACGGCAGCGCGATGGACCCGCTGGCCCGCCAGCTGCTCACCTCCACGGGCTACCGGACCATGACGCGGCGGCTCATGGACGTCGCCGAGGACGTGTGCTCCGGCCGGATCGCGATGTCGCACGAGGGCGGCTACAACCCGGTGTACGTGCCGTTCTGCGGTCTGGCGGTCATCGAGACCCTGGCCGGCGCCGAGCCGTTCGACGACCCGTTCCTGCCGGTGGTCTCCGGAATGGCGGGCCAGGACCTCCAGCCGCACCAGAAGGCCCTCGTCGACGAGGTCGCGGCGCTGGTCGGCGACATCTCCCCCGGCCCGGCCGCCTAGCGGCATCCGGGCGGGCGCCCGGCCCCCTCCCCCTGGCTCAGCGGGCCGCGAAGGCTCCGTGCTCGTTCTCGAAGACCAGTGCCGCGAAGCGTTCCCCGATGAGGCGGTGGCTCTCGGGGGCGGGATGGATCCCGTCCGGCAGGGGCAGCTCCGCGTAGTCGGCCTCGCCGTAGAGCGCGCGGCCGTCGAGGTAGTGCAGGTGAGGGTCGTCCTGGGCGCGCCGGGCGGCGATGCCGGCCAGCGCGTCCCTGATGACGGTGAGCGTCAGGCGCCCGCTCGCGACCTCCGCCGGGTCGCCGGTGGCCCGGAACCGCAGCCCCGGGCCCTCGGGATCGAGGGCCAGGGGGCCCGGCGTGTGCTCCTGGACGGGGCACAGGATCGGCGAGACGAGCAGCAGCGGCGTGTCGGGATGCCCCTCGCGGACGGTGTCGAGGAAGCCGTGCACGGCGGGCCCGAACGCGCGCATCCGCATCGCGTCGGCGTTCGCGACGTTGATGCCGATCTTGAGGCTGATCAGGTCGGCGGGGGTGTCGCGGATGGCGCGCGCGGTGAACGGGTCGAGCAGCGCGTTGCCGCCGAAGCCGAGGTTGATCAGGTCGGCCCCGCCCCGGGCTGCGGCCACCGCGGGCCAGGTGGAGGTGGGGCCGGCGGCGGTGGAGCCGTGGCTGATCGAGCTTCCGTGGTGCAGCCACACGGGGCGTCCGGTGTCCGGGACGGGTTCGGCGGGGGCGTCGGCGCGCAGCGCGATCAGCTCGGCGGGTTCGACCTGCGGCAGCCAGATCTCCACGTCCTTGGCCTCGGGGGCCAGGCCCGCGAACCTGAGGGTGCCCGGCTCACCCGGCCTGGTGACCGCCTTCTGGGTCGCCATGTCGATGACGGCCAGGTTCCCGCCGGGCACGCTGCCCCGGCCCGCCGGACGCCCGTCGATCACGAGCTCGTAGAGACCGTCCGGCTGCGGAGGGGCGCCCTCGTAGGCCCGCTTGGTGGGCAGGACGTCCAGTTCCACGGCGGTGGCCCGGGTGCGGAAGGCCAGCCGCACTCCCGACGGCTGCTCCTCCGTCCTCGCCATGTACTCGTCGTGGAACTGGAGACGGGCGGCGAGGGGCAGCCGGTGCGGAAGCACTCCGCGGGCCGTCCGCTCCAGTTCGAGCGCGCCGCGCACGATGCGCATGTCGATGGGAGTGGTGATCCACTCGGTCATGTCCGTCCCCCCGGCTCTTCCTAATACAATTAGGCAAATACCAAGTTACCTTAGGCAGGGGGTTCCATGGCACGCGCGGGCATCACCGCCGAACGCCTCGCCCGGACGGCGGCGGAGCTGGCCGACGAGATCGGCTTCGACCGGCTCACCGTCTCGGCGGTGGCGCGCAGGCTCGGCGTCAGGGACCCGAGCCTGTACGCGCACATCGAGAACGCGCGGGAGCTGAAAGTGCGGGTCGCCCTGCTGGCCTTGGAGGAACTGGCCGACAGGGTCGCGGGCGCGGTGGCGGGGCGCGCGGGCAAGGACGCTCTCGTGGCGTGCGCCGGCGCCTACCGCGCCTACGCCGCCGAGCATCCCGGACGGTACGCCGCGGCCCGCTTCGAACTCGACCCGGAGACGGCGGCGGCGAGCGCCGGGCCCCGGCACGCGGAGATGACGAGGGCCATCCTGCGCGGGTACGACCTTCCCGAACCCGACCAGACCGACGCGGTGCGCTTCCTCGGCAGCGTGTTCCACGGCTACGTGAGCCTGGAACTGGCGGGCGCCTTCGGCCACACGGCCCGCGCGGCCGACGCGTCCTGGGCGTGGGCGCTGGACACCGTCGACTTCGCCCTCAGGAACCACCCGTCCCGCGAGGCCGCCGAGCAGACGCGCCCCTAGCCGGAAACGCCGAGAGCAGCGGTGCCGCGTGGGCGCCCGCTGCTCTCGTGCGGTTCAGATCTCGCGCTTCGGATCTCGTGCCGTGTCAGGCCGACTTCTCCCGCGGCTCGCGCTTGGGGCGGTCGCGCGGGACGAGGGTCGGGTTGACGTGCTCCAGCACGGCCTCGCGGGTGATGACGACGCGGGCGACGTCCTGGCGGCTCGGCACCTCGTACATCACCGACAGGAGCACCTCCTCCATGATCGCGCGGAGGCCGCGGGCACCGGTGCCGCGCAGGATGGCCTGGTCGGCGATGGCCTCCAGGGCGTCGTCGGTGAACTCCAGGTCGACCCCGTCGAGCTCGAAGAGGCGGTGGTACTGGCGCACCAGCGCGTTCTTCGGCTCGGTGAGGATGTTGATCAGCGCCTCGCGGTCCAGGTTGTGCACCGAGGTGATCACCGGGAGCCGGCCGATGAACTCGGGGATCATGCCGAACTTCAGCAGGTCCTCGGGCATCACGTCGCCGAGCACGGCCGACGACTCCTCGAAGTCGGACTTGGAGCGGATCTGCGCGCCGAAGCCCATGCCCTGCTTGCCGACCCGGGACTCGACGATCTTCTCCAGGCCGGCGAACGCCCCGCCGCAGATGAACAGCACGTTCGTGGTGTCGATCTGGATGAACTCCTGGTGCGGGTGCTTGCGGCCGCCCTGCGGCGGCACGCTCGCGGTGGTGCCCTCCAGGATCTTCAGCAGGGCCTGCTGGACGCCCTCCCCCGACACGTCCCGGGTGATCGACGGGTTCTCGCTCTTGCGAGCGATCTTGTCGACCTCGTCGATGTAGATGATCCCGGTCTCGGCCTTCTTGACGTCGTAGTCGGCCGCCTGGATCAGCTTGAGGAGGATGTTCTCGACGTCCTCCCCGACGTAGCCCGCCTCCGTCAGCGCCGTGGCGTCCGCGATGGCGAACGGGACGTTGAGCAGCTTGGCGAGCGTCTGCGCGAGCAGCGTCTTGCCGGATCCGGTGGGACCGAGGAGCAGGATGTTGGACTTGCCCAGCTCGACCAGGTCGTCACGGCCGGTGTCACCCGACTGGATCCGCTTGTAGTGGTTGTAGACGGCGACGGAGAGCGCCTTCTTCGCCGTCTCCTGCCCGATGACGTAGGAGTCGAGGAACTCGTAGATCTCCCGCGGCTTGGGCAGGTTGTCCCACTTGAGGTCGGAGGTCTCGGAGAGCTCCTCCTCGATGATCTCGTTGCAGAGATCGATGCACTCGTCGCAGATGTACACGCCCGGACCCGCGATGAGCTTCTTGACCTGCTTCTGGCTCTTCCCGCAGAACGAGCACTTGAGCAGGTCACCACCGTCGCCGATGCGTGCCACCCAACCGTCTCCTTTTCGTGGGGCCGCCAGCCTTGGAGGATGCGGCGCAGCTGGTCTGCGTCCCGGAGGCTCACGACGTCGGATTCGACGTTACCGCCTCCAGCGGACTTGGAAAGCCCCTCGCCCGGAAGTGTGACGACCGGGCTGGGGGACTCCCTCGTCCTCGTGCCGTCTCAGGACGACACTACCTCGGCCTTCCGCTTCCTGCTGGCGAAGACGTCGTCGATGAGGCCGTAGTCCTTGGCCTCGGCCGCCGTGAGGATCTTGTCTCGCTCGATGTCGCGGCGGACCTCGTCGATGCCCTTGCCGCTGTGCTCGGCCAGGATCGACTCCAGCAGATCGCGGATCCGCATGATCTCGCGGGCCTGGATCTCGATGTCGCTGGACTGGCCGTAGCTGCCCTCGGTCGCGGGCTGGTGGATCAGGATCCGCGAGTTGGGCAGCGCCGCCCGCTTGCCCGGCGTCCCGGCCGCGAGCAGCACCGCCGCCGCGGACGCGGCCTGGCCGATGCACACGGTCTGGATGTCGGGCTTGACGAACTGCATCGTGTCGTAGATCGCCGTCATGGCGGTGAACGAGCCGCCCGGCGAGTTGATGTAGATGCTGATGTCGCGGTCGGGGTCGATCGACTCCAGCGTGATCAGCTGGGCCATCACGTCGTTGGCGGACGCGTCGTCGATCTGCACGCCGAGGAAGATGATCCGCTCCTCGAAGAGCTTGTTGTACGGGTTCATCTCCTTGACCCCGTACGTGGTGCGCTCGACGAACGACGGAATGATGTAACGGTCGTCGACCGGCTTCGGAGAACCGCCCGCGTACGCGGCGGGCCGGACCATATCGCTGAAACCGGGTCGGATGAGGTCGCTCACTGTGTGCCTCCGAATCGTTGTGAGGTCGTCAGGAGACGGGGCCCTCGGAGGGCACCTGGTTGGCGCTGAGCACGACGTGGTCGACGAAGCCGTAGTCCTTGGCCTCGTCGGCGGTGAACCAGCGGTCCCGGTCGGAGTCGCGCTCGATCTGGTCGAGTTCCTGGCCGGTGTGCTCGGCGATCTTCTCGGCGAGCGTCTTCTTGACGTACAGCATCTGCTCGGCCTGGATCTTGATGTCGGAGGCGGTGCCGCCGATGCCGCCGGACGGCTGGTGCATCATGATCCGCGCGTGCGGCAGGGCGTAGCGCTTGCCCCGGGCGCCCGCGCACAGCAGGAACTGGCCCATCGAGGCGGCCAGGCCCATGCCGACCGTGACGATGTCGTTCGGGACGTACTGCATGATGTCGTAGATCGCCATGCCGGCGGTGACGGAGCCGCCTGGCGAGTTGATGTAGAGCGTGATGTCGCGGCGGCCGTCCTCGGCCGACAGCAGCAGGAGTTCGGCGCAGATGCGGTTGGCGATGTCGTCGTCGACCTGCTGGCCGAGGAAGACGATGCGCTCGCGCAGCAGCCGCTGGAACAGCTGGTCGCCCAGAGGCAACAGGGGCGCCTCGGCGACCCGCGCCTGGATCCGCGACGACTCGTCGAAAGTCGGAGGCATGCTCACCGGGTGTTCCTCCGGTCCTTTTAATCGGTTCGGATGATTGGACATTAACGCGCTCACGGGCCCACTCACGCCCGGGGGCCCGGCTTTTCGCCAGGGGCGTACCCGGCGCGGCCCGGGCGACGCGCGGGCCCACGGACGATCTTCGCCTCGCATCCGGCCCGGAGGACCCCGCTCACGCGCACGCCCCGCACCCGTCGTACGGGTGCGGGGCGTGCCCGGTGCCTCACGGACGTCCAGGAAAAGCTCTAGGCGTCCTTGGTCTTGCCGTCCTGCTCGTCGGCAGCCTCGTCGGCCGGGGTCTCCTCAGCGGCGGCCTCAGCCGTCTCCTCGGGGGCCTCCTCCGGCGCGCCGCCCTCGGCCTGCACGTCGGCGGCGTCCTCGCCGGCGTCCTCGGCCTGGACGGTCTCGCCGTTCAGCTCGCGCTGCACGGCGTCGACGTCGATCTCGTTGCCCGACTCGTCCTTGACCGTGACGTGCTCGACCACGAGGTTCAGCGCCTTGCTGCGCAGCACCTCCGAGACGATCGCCGGGAGCTGGTTGTTCTGCGTCAGGTACTCGGCGAGCTGCTGCGGCTGCACGCCCATCTGCATCGCCTGCGAGACGACGTACTCGCTGAGCTCCTCGTTCTCGACGTTCAGCTCCTCCTGGACGGCGAGCTGGTCGAGCACGAAGCCGCCCTTGACCGCGAGCCGGGCCGCGTCGGCGACCTCGGTGTCGAACTCCTCGGCGGTCTTCTCCTCTTCCCTGAGGTAGTCGTCCTTGGTCATGCCGGCCATCTGGAGCTGCTGCTCCAGCTGCTGGTTGCGGCGGCCGATCTCCTCTTCCACGACCTTCTCGGGAAGCGGGATGTCGACCTTCTCCAGGAGCGCCTCGAGGGCCTTGTCGCGCGCCTCGGACAGCTGCTGCAGCTTCACCTGCCGCCCGAGCCGGACGCGCACGTCCTCGCGCAGCTCCTCGATCGTGTCGAACTCGCTGGCGAGCTGGGCGAACTCGTCGTCCAGGTCGGGCAGGTTCTTCACCTTGACGCTCTGCACGGTGACGGTGATCTCGGCTTCCTCGCCGGCGTGCTCGCCGCCGACCAGGGTGCCGGTGAAGGTCTTGTCCTCGCCCGCGGCGAGGCCGACGATGGCCTCGTCCAGCCCCTCGATCGCGGAGTTGCTGCCGACCTCGTAGGAGTAGCCCGCGGTGGAGGCGTCCTCGATCTCCTCGCCGTCGATCCGCGCGACGAGGTCGATGGTGGCGAAGTCGCCCTCCTCGGCCGCGCGCTCGGCGCCGGTGAGGGAGGCGAAGCGCTCGCGGAGGTTGTCGATGGTCTCGCCGACCTGCTCGTCGGTGACCTCGGCGTCCTCGACGACGACCTCCAGGCCGTCGTAGTCGGGCACCTCGAACTTCGGCCGGATGTCGACCTCGGCGGTGAAGGCGAACTGGGTGCCGTCCTCCAGTTCGGTCACCTCGACGTCGGGCTGTCCGAGCACGAAGATCTCGGACTCCTCGACGGCGCGGCCGTACAGCTCGGGAAGCGCGTCGTTGACCGCCTCCTGGAGGACCGCGCCCCGGCCGACGTACTTGTCGATCAGCGGGGCGGGAACCTTGCCGGGCCGGAAGCCCTTGATCCGCACCTGCTGCGAGATCTCCTTGTACGCCTTGTCGAGGTTCGGCTTGAGCTCGTCGAACGGAACCTCGACGGTGAGCTTGACCCGCGTGGGGGTCAGCTCCTCGACATCGGTCTTCACTGGGGTCGGTCTCCTTGATCGGGCGCTGTCTCGGCCGCGGCGTTCGACGCGTTCTCTTCCTCTTTACGTGCGAGCCCTCGGCCTCCACGCAGCGGGCTGCGCCGTGGTGCTCGGCCGGTCAGTCTCTCTGCGGCGCGGGCACGCCGAAATACGGCTCCGCGCCTTCGCGCGGCCAAGTCTATGGGGTCGCGGCCCCGGCTGCGGACATCGGTGGCCCGCAAGCCCGGCGAATCCGAGTCAGCGCCGCCGCACGGGCAGTGACATGGAGCACCGGGACCCCCATACTCGTCCGGGATGAACGGGATAGCCGCGGCCTTCGGTGCGACCGGTCTCTACTACCTCGGGTTCGCCGTGTTCAAGCTCGCGGCCGACCGGATGCCCGCCGTACGGGGCAACCGCATCCCGCACATGGTGCGGACGATCGTGAGCAACTGGGTCTTCCTGATCGCGCTCGGGATCGTGCTCGGCGGCCTCGGCCTGCAGATCCTCGCGCTGCGCCACCTGCCGCTGTCCACCGCGGTACCGATCTTCATGTCCGGCATCGTGCCGCTGCTGCTCATCGCGCTGGTCTTCTTCGGCGAGCGGCTGACCCCGCGCGAGTGGCTCAGCCTGGTGCTGATCGGCGGGGCGATCCTGCTGCTGACCGCGTCGCTGCGCGGGGACGAGCCGATCGGCTCGGCCGACGCGCCGCTGTGGAGGATCGCCGCGGTGGTCGCCCCCGCGGTGCTGGTGCCGGTGCTGATCCTCGTCCTCGGCGACCACCGGCCCGACGGCCGGCACGCGCGCCCGGTGACCGGCATCGCCTACGGTCTGAGCTCGGGCTTCCCGGTCGGCACCGCCGAGCTGGCGATCAAGGGGTGGAGCGACGACGCGCACGCCACGAGCCTGCGCATCGCCGCGACGCCGTGGCCGTACCTGACGGTGCTGGCGGCGGCCATCGGGTTCGGGATCATGGTCATGGCGTTCCAGCGCTGCCGGGTCTCGATCGTCGCCACCGTGATGACGGTGAGCGCCAAGACCTACCTGCTGGCCATGGGCACGTTCCTCTACGCGGAGCCGTGGCCGCAGGACGCGGCGCACTCGGCGATGCGGCTGGGCGCGCTGGCGCTGGGCGCGGTCGCCGTCCTGCAGTTCCCCCGGCACCGGCCGGTTCCGGCCGGGCCCGACGACGCCTCCGCGGAGGCCGCCGACGCGATCGACCCGTTCGGCGGCACGGCGGCCGGCGGGCCGGCGCTGGGCGGCCCGAGGCTAGGCCAGGCGTACCGGCATGCGCCGCAGGTGCCGCAGCAGCGTTCCCCGTACGCGCAGGACCCGCTCGGCGAGGGCCCCTACGCCCGGCCCGAAGCTCCTCGCCCCGAGGCGGCGCCGCAGCCGCGGCGTCCCGTCCGCCCGCGGCCGCCGACCGACACGGGCTCGGACGGGCGCTGGCGCGGCTTCGGCGACGACTGAACGGCGCCCCGCCGCCGGGCAACGGGACGCCGTTCGACGCGTGTCGCCGGGTGTCAGCGCTTCTTGCCGGAGCGGCCCTTGTCCTTGCTGGGGAGGCCCTTGTCCAGGCCGGCGCGCCGGAGCGCGTCGGCCATGGCGCCGCCGCCGGAGAAGTCGCCGCCTCCCTGGCCACCGCGGCGCTGCCCGCCGCGCTGGTTCCGGCCGCGCTGGTCCTGGCCTCGCTGGTCCTGGCCTCGCTGGTCCTGACCGCGCTGCTCCTGACCGCGCTGGCCCGGCCCCCGCTGGCCCTGACCGCGCTGGCCCTGACCGCGCTGGCCCTGGCCCCGCTGGCCCTGGCCGCGCCCGTCCTGCCCGCCGCGAGCCGGACGTGCGCCGCCCTCGCGCTGCTCGCGCTGCTCGCCGCGCCGCCCGCCGCCGCCCTGCTGGTCGCGGCCCGGCTCGTCGTCCAGGCGCAGCGTGAGCGAGATGCGCTTGCGCTGCAGGTCGACGTCCAGGACCTTCACCCGGACGATGTCGCCGGGCTTGGCGACCTCGCGGGGGTCGGAGACGAACTTGTCCGACATCGCGGAGATGTGCACGAGCCCGTCCTGGTGGACGCCGACGTCCACGAACGCGCCGAACGCGGCGACGTTGGTGACGACCCCCTCCAGGAGCATGCCGGGTTCGAGGTCGGCGAGCTTGTCGACGCCCTCCTTGAACGTGGCGGTCCGGAACGCCGGGCGCGGGTCGCGGCCGGGCTTCTCCAGCTCGGCGAGGATGTCGGTGACGGTCGGCAGCCCGAAGGTGTCGTCGACGAACTCCGCCGGCCTGAGCGAGCGCAGGACGGCGGTGTTGCCGACGAGGGACTTGATGTCGGTGCCCGCGGAGTCCAGGATCCGGCGGACGACCGGATAGGACTCGGGGTGGACGCTGGAGGCGTCGAGCGGGTCGTCCCCGCCGGGGATGCGCAGGAAGCCGGCGCACTGCTCGAACGCCTTCGGGCCGAGCCGCGGGACGCCCTTCAGCCCGGCGCGGCTACGGAAGGGACCGTTGGCGTCGCGGTGCGCGACGATGTTGTCGGCGAGGCCCTCGCCGATGCCGGACACGCGGGTGAGCAGCGGCGCGGACGCGGTGTTGACGTCGACGCCGACGGCGTTCACGCAGTCCTCGACGACGGCGTCGAGGGAGCGCGACAGCTTCACCTCGGACACGTCGTGCTGGTACTGGCCGACGCCGATCGACTTGGGGTCGATCTTGACCAGCTCGGCGAGCGGGTCCTGCAGGCGGCGGGCGATGGACACCGCGCCGCGCAGCGAGACGTCCATGCCGGGCAGCTCGCGGCCCGCGTACTCCGACGCCGAGTACACCGACGCGCCCGCCTCCGACACCATGACCTTGGTCAGCTTGAGGTCGGGATGCCGGGCGATCAGGTCGGCGGCGAGCTTGTCGGTCTCGCGCGAGGCGGTGCCGTTGCCGATCGAGACCAGGTCGACCCGGTGCTCGCGGGCCAGCCGGGCGAGCGTCTCGACCGACTCGTCCCACCTGCGGCGCGGCTCGTGCGGGTAGATGGTGTCGGTCGCGACGACCTTGCCGGTCGCGTCCACGACGGCGACCTTGACGCCGGTGCGCAGGCCCGGGTCGAGGCCCATGGTCGTGCGGGTGCCGGCGGGCGCGGCGAGCAGGAGGTCGCGCAGGTTGGCGGCGAACACGCGGACCGCCTCGTCCTCGGCCTCCTGCCGCAGCCGGGTGCGCAGGTCGATGCCGAGGTGGACGAGGATCCGGGTGCGCCACGCCCACCGGACCGCGTCCGACAGCCACTTGTCGGCGGGACGCCCCCGGTCGGCGATCTCGAACCGGCGGGCGATCTCCACCTCGTAGGAGCTGCGCGCGGCCGGGTCCTCCCCCGCCTCCTCGGGCTCCAGGTCGAGGTCGAGGACCTCCTCCTTCTCCCCCCGGAACAGCGCGAGGACGCGGTGCGAGGGCAGCTTCGCGAACGGCTCGGCGAAGTCGAAGTAGTCGGAGAACTTGGCGCCCGACTCCTGCTTGCCGTCCCGCACGCGCGAGACCATGCGCCCCCGGTTCCACATCCGCTCGCGCAGCGCGCCGATGAGGTCGGCGTCCTCGGCGAAGCGCTCGACCAGGATGGCGCGGGCGCCCTCCAGCGCGGCGGCCGCGTCGGCGACGCCCTTCTCCCCGTCCACGAACGCCGCGGCCTCGGCCTGCGGGTCGCGGGACGGGTCCCCGAGCAGCATCTCGGCGAGCGGTTCGAGCCCGGCCTCGCGGGCGATCTGGGCCTTCGTCCGCCGCTTCGGCTTGAACGGGAGGTAGATGTCCTCCAGCCGCGCCTTGGAGTCGGCCGTGATGATCTGCGCCCGCAGCTCGTCGGTGAGCTTGCCCTGCGACTCGACCGATTCCAGGATCGCGGCGCGGCGCTCGTCCAGCTCGCGCAGGTAGCGCAGCCGCTCCTCCAGCGCGCGGAGCTGGGCGTCGTCGAGCGCGCCGGTCGCCTCCTTGCGGTAGCGGGCGATGAACGGGACGGTCGCCCCGCCGTCGAGCAGGTCCACCGCGACCCGCACCTGCCCCTCGCGGACGCCGATCTCCTCGGCGATGCGCTCGGTGATGGGCCGCAGGGCGGGCCCGGGGCCCTGGCCGTCGGACGTCTGGCTGATGGTCGCTGTCACAGCTTGAATTCGCTTTCTCCCCTGAGTGTCGCCTGTGCATTGTCCAGGGAACGGGGCCGGTTGTCTTGTCACGCTCGAATGACGGTAGGCCTAACCCCACCGCATCGGTCACGAAGAGGGGGTCTAGCACCACCGAGCCACGAGGGGCGAACGATGACAATGGTGGAGGTCCCACGGCGAACCCTTGGAGGAACGGTGAGCGAGCTACTGCGCGGGTACGGGCGGCGCGCCCTCACCTGTTTCGGACGGTCCGTCGTCCAGATCGTGCTGGCGTACGCGGTGAACCTGCCCTTGTTCATCGTGACCGTGCTGTCGATCGCGTTCATCCCGCTGGGGTTCGGGGTCGTCCTGGCTCCGGTGATGTTCCAGGCGATCAGGACGGTCGCCAACCAGCAGCGCGCGTGGGCCGCCGGGTGGTCGGGGGTGCGGATCCCCGTCCCGTACCGGCCGGAGCCGGCCGGGGCGGGCGTGTTCGGCCGGCTGAAGTGGGTCCTCGCCGATCCGGCCTCGTGGCGCGACCTGCTGTGGACGCTCCTGAACGTGCCGGTCGCGCTCGTCCTCGGCATCCTCGCGGGCGGCATGACGATCTACGGGCTGGAGGGCGTGTTCGTGGCGCCGTGGGTGTCGCTGCTGACCGACTACGGGTGGGGTCCCTTCTGGCCGCTGGGCGACTGGGGCGTCATCGGCTTCGTCGGCACCCTCGTGCTGGGCGCGGCGCTGACGGCGGCGTCCGTCCCGCTGGGGCCGCTGTTCCTGAGGGCGCACGCCAGGTTCTGCCAGTCGCTGCTCGCTCCGACGCGGGACGCGCTGGCCGAGCGCGTCGAGCGGCTCACCGAGACGCGTTCGGAGGCGGTGGACGCCTCGGCGGCCGAGCTGCGCCGCATCGAGCGCGACCTGCACGACGGCGCGCAGGCCCGGCTGGTCGCGCTGAGCATGAACATCGGCCTCGCCGAGGAGATGATGAAGCACGACCCCGAGACGGCGCAGAAGCTCCTGGCCGAGGCCCGCGAGGCGAGCGGGACGGCGCTGACGGAGCTGCGCGACCTGGTCCGGGGCATCCATCCGCCGGTCCTGGCCGAGCGGGGCCTCGACGGCGCGGTGCGCGCCCTCGCCCTCACCCTGCCGCTGCCCGTCGACGTCCGGATCGACCTGCCGGGGCGCGGCGACGCCCCGGTGGAGTCGGCGGCGTACTTCGCGGTCGCGGAGATGCTCGCCAACGTGGTCAAGCACTCGGCCGCGCGGCGCGCCTGGGTGCAGATCGAGCACCCCGGGGACCGGCTGCTCATGATCGTCGGTGACGACGGGACGGGCGGCGCCGATCCGGCGGCCGGGAGCGGAATGCGCGGTATCGAGCGCAGGCTGGCGGCGTTCGATGGGACGATGGCGGTGACGAGCCCGGTCGGCGGGCCGACCGTCGTGACCATGGAGCTGCCGTGCGCGTTGTCATCGCCGAGGACCTCGCCCTCCTCCGGGACGGGCTGATCCGCCTGCTGGAGGCGTTCGGGTTCGAGGTCGTCGAGGCGGTCGACAACGGGCCGTCCCTGCTGCGGGCGCTGACCACGCACCGCCCGGACGTGGCGGTCGTGGACGTCCGGCTCCCGCCGACGTTCACCGACGAGGGGCTCAGGGCCGCGCTGGAGGCGCGCAAGGAGGTCCCGGGCCTGCCGGTTCTGGTGCTGTCGCAGCACGTGGAGCAGCTGTACGCGCGGGAGCTGCTGTCCGACAGCACGGGCGGCATCGGCTACCTGCTGAAGGACCGCGTGTCGGACGTCAAGGTCTTCGTGGAGGCGGTGCGCCGGGTCGCGGGCGGCGGCACCGCGCTCGACCCCGACGTGGTGGCCCAGCTGCTCACCCGGCACGCCCGCGAGGAGCCGCTGCAGCAGCTCACTCCTCGCGAGCGCGAGGTGCTCGGGCTGATGGCGGAGGGCCGCTCGAACGCCGCGATCGCCGCGAAGCTGTTCGTGACCGAGAAGGCGATCAGCAAGCACACCAACAGCATCTTCGGCAAGCTCGGGCTGCCGCAGTCCGAGGACGACAACCGCCGCGTCCTCGCCGTCCTGGCCTACCTCGGCGCCTGATCCCCGGAGCCTCCGGTCACGCGGCCCAGGGCGGGACGATCCGCTCGTCCCCCTGGGGCGCGATGGCGCACCGGGTCTCGTCCACGAGGGCTTCGGGGTCGTAGGCGAGGCAGCCCGCGTGGGCGGCGACGACGGCGGTGAAGCCGGTGTCCCCGGCCGTGATCTGGCGGGGCGCGTCGGCGGGCAGGACGACGGTGTCGCCGGCGCCCGCCTCCAGCTTGCGGCCGTCCAGGTCGACGGTGGCGTCGCCGTCGAGGAACGTCCACACCTGCTCGGTGTCGAACGCGTGCAGCGGACCGGTCTTGCCCGGTGTCCCCTTCACGCGCCAGACCGCGATCCCCTCGGTGCCGCCCTGGGTCGGCGTGGCGGCCGTGGTCATCACGCCGTTCGGCGTCTCGGTCCGGCGGCTCTCGGCGTTGCGGATGAGCGTCATGGCTCCCCGTCCCCTAACTTAGACAATGTGGTTGTCCATATAGTCAACGAGGTTGTCTTTCATGTCAAGTGACGGCGGACCGCGCGACGCGCCCGGATTCGAGCTGCCGCTGCGGCTCTTCCTGGCGTTCCGCGTGATCATCGACGAGCTGCACGCCGAGCTGGCCCGGCAGGGGCATCCGGACCTGCGCCCGATGCACGGCTTCGTCTTCCAGGCCATCGGCCCGGACGGCACGACGGCGGTGGAGCTCGGCCGCCGGCTCGGGGTGTCCAAGCAGGCCGCGGGCAAGATGGTGGAGTCGCTGGAGCGGGCGGGCTACCTGGAGCGCGGCGCCGACCCGCGGGACGCGCGCCGCAAGATCGTCCGGCTGACCGCACGGGGGGTCGACTCCCTCGTCCGGTCCGAGCGGATCTTCGAGCGGATCCGGGGCGACTGGGTCCGGGCGCTCGGCGCCGACCGCATGCGGGCCCTGGAGGACGATCTCCGCCGGATGACGCCCGCGGACCTGTGGCGGCTCGACATGCCGGGGTGGTTCGGCGCGTCCTGATTTTTCTGCGCGCCCGGTGACCGTATGAGTCCAGGCAGTCGCTTAGACCACTCGTTCCGGCGTCCGCGGGTCTCCCGGGAGCCCTTGTCGGGGCCGTTCGGCGCGGTTACGATCGGGCCAATTCTTAGGAAACTTTCCTAAGAGTTGGCGGGGATTCCTGTTTGCTTCGGGGGCCGAACCGAACGGAGAACCATGTCACGACCGGGCGGACGGCGGGCCATCGCGCTCGCCGGCGCAGCGACACTTGCGGCGGCCACGGCCCTGCTCACGGCGCCCCCGGCGTCGTCGGCGGAGGCGGTCACCGCCACCTGCAAGAAGACCTCCGACTGGGGCACCGGCTTCGACGGCAACTGCACCATCACCAACGGCACCGGCGCGGCGATCAGCAGCTGGAAGCTGGAGGCGGACCTGCCGTCCGGGACGTCCGTCGGCAACGTCTGGAACGCGACCAAGACCGTCTCCGGGAACCACTACACGTTCGCCAACACCGGCTGGAACGGCACCATCGCCGCGGGCGCGACCACGAGCTTCGGGTTCGGCGGCACCGGCTCCGGCTGGTTCACCGGCTGCACGATCAACGGTGCGACCTGCGACGGCTCCGTGCCCCCCGAGAAGGACACCCAGGCCCCCTCGGCCCCCTCCGGCCTCCGCTCCACCGGCAAGACCGCCACCAGCGTGTCGCTGGCGTGGACCGCGTCGACCGACAACGTCGGCGTCACCGGCTACGACGTCTACAACGGCTCCGCCAAGGCCGCGTCGGTGACCGGCACCAGCACGACCGTCGGCGGGCTCTCGGCCAAGACCGCCTACACCTTCACCGTCAAGGCCAAGGACGCCGCCGGGAACACCTCCCCCGCGTCGGCGCCGGTGTCGGTCACCACCGACGAGGGCGGCGGCGGCAACCCCGGCGGGAACAAGGTCGTCGGCTACTTCACCAACTGGGGCGTCTACCAGCGCAACTACCACGTCAAGAACATCGAGACGAGCGGCTCGGCCGCCAAGCTGACGCACATCAACTACGCGTTCGGCAACGTGACGGGCGGCCGGTGCGCGATCGGCGACTCCTACGCCGACTACGACAAGGCCTACACCGCCGACCAGAGCGTCGACGGCGTCGCCGACAACTGGGACCAGCCGCTGCGCGGCAACTTCAACCAGCTGCGCAAGCTGAAGAAGCTGCACCCGGACCTGAAGGTGCTGTGGTCGTTCGGCGGCTGGACCTGGTCCGGCGGCTTCGGCCAGGCCGCCCAGAACCCGGCCGCGTTCGCCGAGTCCTGCTACAACCTGGTCGAGGACCCGCGCTGGGCCGACGTGTTCGACGGCATCGACATCGACTGGGAGTACCCGAACGCCTGCGGGCTGACCTGCGACACCAGCGGGCCGGACGCCTTCAGGAAGCTGATGGCGGCGGTGCGCGCCAAGTTCGGGTCCGGCAACCTCGTGACCGCCGCGATCACCGCGGACGCGAGCGACGGCGGCAAGATGGACGTCACCGACTACGGAGGCGCCGCCCAGTACGTCGACTGGTACAACCCCATGACCTACGACTACTTCGGCGCGTGGGACGCCAAGGGGCCGACGGCGCCGCACTCGCCCCTCACGTCCTACCCGGGCATCCCGCACGCGGGCTTCAACACCACCGACACCATCTCCAAGCTCAAGGCCAAGGGCGTGCCGGCGAGCAAGATGCTGCTCGGGATCGGCTTCTACGGCCGCGGCTGGACGGGCGTCACCCAGTCCGAGCCGGGCGGCACCGCGACGGGCGCCGCGCCCGGCACCTACGAGGCCGGCATCGAGGACTACAAGGTCATCAAGGGCCGGTGCCCCGCGACGAGCACGGTCGCCGGAACCGCCTACGGCAAGTGCGGCAGCGAGTGGTGGAGCTACGACACCCCGTCCACCATCCGCGGGAAGATGGGCTTCGCCGGCGACCAGGGTCTCGGCGGCGCCTTCTTCTGGGAACTCAGCGGCGACACGACGGGCGGTGAGCTGATCACCGCGATCAAGAGCGGTCTCGGCTGAGCTGTTCGCAGAAGGGGTACTCCCAGCCCCTCAGACAGCCGAGACTTCGGGCCCCTGACCAACCGGACGCCGGTCAGGGGCCCGCCCCTTTTCCGGGCCCGACCCCAGCGGCGTCCCTCCGCCGCGGCGTTCGGGCGTCCATCATGGGAACGACCGGACGCACGACACGAGGAGCCTTCTTGCACGACCGGAGCAACGCCTCTCCCACCGCCCGCCTCTCATGATCACGGCGGTGCTGTTCGACCTGGACGGGACGCTCCTCGACCACGAGGACGCCGCGCGCCGGGCCGTCGTCGGGATGTTCCCGGACGAGGACCCGGCGCGCCTCGCCCCGCGCTGGGCGGAGCTGACCGAGCAGGCGGTCGACCGGTACCTGGCGGGCGAGCTGAGCTTCGCCGAGCAGCGCCGCCTCCGGATCGTCACCCTCGCCCGGGAGCTCGGCCTCGGCGACTGGGACGACGCCCGCGCCGACGCGTGGCTCACCGGGTACGTGGCCCGCTACCAGGCGGCCTGGCGCCCGTTCCCGGACGCCGGACCGGCGCTCGACGCCCTCGCGGCGCACGGCCTGCGGCTCGGGGTGATCACCAATGGGGACGCCGCGCAGCAGCGCCTGAAGGTCGAGCGGATCGGGTTCGCCGCCCGGCTCCCCGTCGTCGTCGCCTCCAGCGAGGCGGGCGCCGCCAAGCCCGCCGCCGGGATCTTCCTGACGGCCTGCGCGGCCCTCGGCGCCGAACCGCACGCGGCCGCCTACGTCGGGGACCGGCTCGTCATCGACGCGCGGGGCGCCGCCGCCGCGGGCCTCACCGGCGTGTGGCTCGACCGCTCCGGCGGCCCGGCCCCCGCCCCCCTGGACGTCGCGCGCATCACGACGCTGGACGCGCTGCCCTCCCTGCTCCGGGGCTGACGCTGCGCGGCGCCGGGTCAGCCGTCCTGGAGGACCGCCTCGATCTCCAGCACGATCTGGATCTTGTCGCTCAGCGCGAGCCCGCCGCCCGCCACGGTCGTCGCCGCGCCCACGCCGAACTCCAGCCGGCTGATCTCACCCGTCGCGGTGAACCCGGCGCGGGCGCCCTTGAACGGGTCGTCCTGCCGGAACGGGTCGGGACCGAAGCCGCCGACCTCCAGCCGGAGCGGGACCTGCCGGGTGATGCCGCGCAGCGACAGCTCGCCGTCCAGCACGAAGTCCTCGCCGTCGCGGCGCACGCCGGTCGAGCGGTAGGTCATGGCGGGATGCTTCTCGACGTCCAGGAAGTCGGCCGACCTGACGTGCTCGTCGCGCTGCGCGTTCCCGGTGTCGACCGACGCCAGGTCGATCGTCGCGGTCACCGACGAGTCGAGGGGGTCGGCGCCGGTCACGATCGTCCCCTCGAACGTCCCGAAACGGCCGCGGACCCGGCTGACCATCAGGTGCCGGACGGTGAAGCCGACCCCGGAGTGGAGGGGGTCGATGGTCCAGGTCCCGGCGACGTAGCCGGGGATCTCGACAAGCTGGGCCGTCATGGTGTCTCCTACGGTTATGGAAGGTAAGACAGTTCCTTTCGGGAACCGCTTCCATGGTGCGGACAACCCGATACCCGGCACAAGAAGGCACTTTTTTCTGCCCCGGTCACCTGGAGGGAACCAATGGAGCACACCGCCGTCGGATGCCGCGCCCGCGAGATCCTCGACCGCATCGGCGACAAGTGGTCGCTGCAGGTCATCGCGGTGCTCGGCGAGCGGACCAAGCGGTTCACCGAGCTGCGGCGCGAGATCGACGGCATCAGCCAGCGGATGCTCACCGTCACGCTGCGCGGCCTGGAGCGCGACGGCATCGTCACCCGGACCGTCTACCCCGTGGTCCCGCCCCGCGTGGAGTACTCGCTCACACCGCTGGGCGCGACGCTGATGGACGCGGCCGGCACCTTCGTCGCCTGGGCCGAGGACCACCTCGGCCAGATCGACGCCGCCCGCGCCGAGTACGACGCCCGCCAAATGGACGTGCAGGCGGAGGACGCCCGGCGGTAACGTGGACGGCGATGGTCATTCACGAGGTGGGACGGCGAGCTAGCCGCGCCGAGCTGGGGAACGTGCAGACGTGCCCGGCCCGGCTCGGCGGTGTGCGCCGTCATCCCATCGACCTCGTGAGGCCGTCCCATGCGCTCGACTGACATCCGTTCGACCTTCCTGGGCTTCTTCCAGGAGCGCGACCACCGCGTCGTGCCGTCCAGCCCGCTGATCCCGTCCGATCCCACGCTGCTGCTGGCGAACGCGGGCATGAACCAGTTCAAGCCGTACTTCCTCGGCGAGACCACGCCCGAGCACCCGCGCGCCGTGTCCGTGCAGAAGTGCGCGCGCACGTCCGACATCGAGAACGTGGGCCGCACCACGCGGCACGCGACGTTCTTCGAGATGCTCGGCAACTTCTCCTTCGGCGACTACTTCAAGGCAGAGGCGATCGCCTGGGCGTGGGAACTGCTCACCCGCCACTACAACCTCGACCCGCAACGCCTCTGGGTCACCGTGTACCTCGACGACGACGAAGCCGTCCGGCTCTGGCGGCGCGTGGGTGTCCCCTCTGAGCGGATCCAGCGGCTCGGCATGGAGGACAACTACTGGTCGATGGGCATCCCCGGCCCCTGCGGCCCGTCCTCCGAACTCCACTACGACAGGGGGCCGTCCTTCGGCCGTGAAGGCGGACCCGCGGTGGACGGCGAGCGGTACCAGGAGCTCTGGAACCTCGTCTTCATGCAGAACCTCCGTGGGGAGGGCTCCGGCAAAGACGAATACCCGATTCTCGGCCAGCTCCCTGCACGGAACATCGACACGGGGCTCGGTCTCGACCGGCTCGCGGCGGTGCTGCAGGACGTGGACACCGTGTGCGAGACGGATCTGCTTGCGCCGACGTTCCGGCTCGTCCAGGAAATGGCGGGCCGCGCCTACCCGGGCCGCGACGGCGGCGACGACTCGACGTCCTTCCGCGTCGTCGCGGAACACTCCCGCTCGGTCGCGTTCCTCATCGCGGACGGCGTCATGCCCTCCCGCGACGGCCGCGGCTACGTCCTGCGCCGCCTGATGCGCCGCGCGATCCGGCACGCGCGCAGGCTCGGCATCGACGGCCCCACCCTGCCCGCGCTGACCTCCAGCGTCGTCGGCAACCTCGGCGACGCCTGGCCGGAGCTCTCCCGGCGCTCCGCGCTCATCGAGCAGGTCGTCAGGGCCGAAGAGGAGGCGTTCGAGCGGACGCTGCGCCAGGGCTCCCAGCTCCTCGACGCGGCGATCGGCCGCGCCACCACCTCCATCTCCGGGCGGACGGCGTTCGAACTGCACGACACCTACGGCTTCCCCATCGACCTGACGGTCGACGCGGCACGCTCGGCCGGCCTCACGGTCGACGAGGACGCGTTCGCCGAGCTCCTCGACGAGCAGCGCCGCCAGGCGCACCGCGCCGGCCAGGGCCGCAAGGGCGGCGCGGTCGCGCGGCAGGACCTCTACCGCCGCGTCGCCGCGGCGCACGGCCTCACCGACTTCGTCGGCCACTCATCCGAAACAGCGGAAACACAGATCGGCGCCCTGCTCGGCCCGGACGGCGAGGTACCCACCGCCACCACGGGCGACGAACTGGAGGTGATCCTGACCCGCAGCCCGTTCTACGCGGAGTCGGGCGGCCAGGTCGGCGACACGGGCACGATCCGCACGTCCGGCGCGACCCTGGAGGTCGTCGACACCCGCCCGGGACTCGATGGCCTCCACGTCCACACCGTCCGCATCGTGGACGGCGAGGTCCGTCCCGGCGACGACGCCGAGGCGATCGTGGACGCGGAACGCCGCGCGGCAACCGCCCGCTCGCACAGCGCGACCCACGTCCTGCACGCGATGCTGCGCCGCACCCTCGGCGACCACGCGGCGCAGCAGGGCTCCCGCGTGGAGCCCGGACGCCTCCGCTTCGACTTCGCGCACTTCTCCTCCGTCGACACGGACCGCGTCCAGACCCTCGTCAACGACTACCTCCTCGACGACCCCGAGGTGCGCGTCTGGGAGGCGACCCGGGCGGAGGCGGAGCGCGCGGGCGCGATCGCACTGTTCGGCGAGCGGTACGGCGACGACGTCCGCATCGTGGACATCGGGGACGCCTCCCGCGAACTCTGCGGCGGCACCCACGTCGGCCACGGATCGCAGGCGGGCCCCGTCCACATCGTCGGCGAGTCCTCCATCGGCACCGGCCTGCGCCGGATCGAGGCCCTCACCGGCGCCGACGCCCTCCGCCACCACGACCGCACCGCGCTGCTGCTGAAGGAGCTCGCGGCGCTGCTGAACGTCCGTCCCGACCAGGCCCCGGACCGCCTCCGGCAACGCCTGGAAACACTCGTGGAGACCCGGCGCCGCCTGGAGGAGATGCACCGCGCCGAACTCGACCGGCACACCGACCGCCTGGCGTCCCTCGCCGAGCCCGTGCCCGGCGGCTGGCTGGTGGCGCACACCGTCCCCGGCCTGACCGGCGCGGACCTGCGCACGATCGCGACCGGCGTCCTCACCCGCCGCGACCAGCGCGGCCTCGTCGTCCTCGGCACCGAGTCGGACGGCAAGGCGGTGCTCGTCGCGGCGGCCGGCGCGTCCACCGGAGTCCAGGCCCGCGACCTGCTGACCGGCGCGGCCCGCGAGGTCGGCGGCGGCGCGGGAGGCAAGGGCCCACTAGCGAACGCAGGCGGCCGCCACCCCGAGAACCTCCCCAAAGCGATCACCACCGCGGCAACAAAGGCCCGTACCCTCCTGGCCACTCACTGACCACCGCGGCGTCCGCACACCCCGTGCGGACGCCGCGTTCGACGGTGGCGGCCGGCACGGCGCTGTCGATGCGCGAATCGCGGGCACGTCCAGCCGTCAGAAGACGGGCTTGGGCACCAGAACGACGCGCCAGCCGTCCGGGCCTGCGAAGGTCAGAGCGCCGTTCTCGGTCCAATAGGGGTTCTCCACCGGCACCGGTTCGTGCCCGGCCGCCCCGAGCCGTCCGACCACGTCGTCCATCTCGCGCCTCGTCCGCGAAGTACAGCACGAGCAGCGGCGAAGCGCCGTTGGCACGGTCCGCCGCCCGCGCGGTCAAGGTGTGAGGCGTGGGCGGCGGCCCCCGTCCCCGAACTGCGCCCGCTCTCGGCAAACCGGCCGCTTTCGGGGGCCAGCCACCGTGCCGCCACGGGCCGCGCCGCACCTAACTCGACTTGCGGCCCCTGCGACGGTCGAGCCAAGCGAGAAAAGCCTGAGAGGCCCTGATCGAAAAGGAAGGGTCTCCGCCGCCCTGCAGCGACTGCGCTCCGATGAAGTTCGCGTTGGGATTCTGGCGTCGTTCATACTCGGCGTTGGTCTGCCCAGGAATGCGCTTCTCGGGTGCGGTCATCGTGGCTCCAACCGTCGTGGCGGATCTTGCCTCATGGCGCAAGCCGCGGTCTCCACACTCAGACGCATTCTGCCCCCCTCCGGTTGCCCCAACGGGATGACTACGGTCACCGACCGCAGCCCTCGCGTCAGCGCGGCTCCGACCTCGCACGATGCACCGCTGCCGAGCGAACATCCCGACGGTTCGCAGAACTCCGCCACCGATACCTTCAGGGTTCGCGGCGAACTGAAGGGTCCCCAGCGAACCGAGGCCGGCTTTGGCTCGTGGTGGGCGTATCCGGCCGTTGGGTTCGGAACCAGGCGACGCGGACGCCGCGCTTGCGTTCGAGCGCGCTCGAACTCCTAGCGTCACCGGCATGACATCTCAAGCAGGGACTCAGCGGACATGGATCATCACCGGCGCGTCGGCGGGCTTCGGCCGTGCCATCGCCGAGTGCGTGATCGGGCGGGGCGACAACGTGGTGCTGGCCGTGCGGCGGCCCGGTTCGGTGGCCGACCTCGCGGACGCCCACCGCGACCAGGTGCTGGTCGCCGAGCTCGACGTGCGTGACACAGGGCGCGCCGGTGACGTCGTACGGGCGGCGGTCGACCGGTTCGGTCGGGTGGACGTGCTGGTGAACAACGCCGGCCGCGGAGTCGTCGGCGCGGCCGAGGAGGTCGGCGAGGAGGAGCTTCGCGCGTCTTTGGAACTGCACCTGCTGGGTCCGGCGGCGCTCGTGCGGGCCGTCCTGCCGTACTTCCGCGAGCAGGGGTCGGGCACGATCGTGCAGATGAGCAGCCAGGGCGGGCGCATCTCCTTCCCCGGTGTCGGCGCGTACTCGGCCGGCAAGTTCGCGCTCGAAGGCTGGTCGGAGGCGCTGGCCGGCGAGGTCGCGCCGTTCGGGGTCCGGGTGATGATCGTCGAGCCGAGCCGGTTCCGCACCTCGTTCAACGCGCCCGACGTGCTCGGGGTCGCCGACGCCAGCGCCGCCTACACCGGGCTGCTGGGGGCCGTCCGCAACGACATGGCGAGCGCCGACGGGCTTCAGGAGGGCGATCCGGTACGGGCCGCGGAGATCATCGTGGACCTGGTCGCCGGTGACGAGCTGCCGTTGCGCCTTCCGCTCGGGCGTGAGGCGGTCGAGCGCATCGGAAGGTCCTACCGGCAGAACCTGGAGGAGCTCGAACGCTGGGCCCCCACCGCGCGTGCCGCCGACTTCCCCGGCGCCACCGCATCCGCCCGGCCGATCTAGAGTGTCACCATGGCCACGGACGATCTGATGTCGAGGGCGCTCGCCGCCCTCGACGAGGTCGACGGCCCGATGTCGGTCGAGGTGATCCACCGCCTCGTCGACGTCGGCGCCGCCACCGACCCCATGACCATCACGGAGGTCGCCGACCTGCTCGACATGTCGCCGCACACGCTGCGCTACTACGAGCGGATCGGGCTGGTCGAGGTGGCGCGCGACGCCAACGGCCACCGCAGCTACGACGCGCAGGCGGTGCGGAGACTGGTGTTCCTGACCCGCATGCGCCTGTCCGGGATGGCCATGCGCGACCTTCAGCACTACATGCGACTGGCCGACGAGGGCGACGACACCGTCCCCGAGCGCCTTGACCTGCTGCTCGAACACCGCGACACGATCCGCCGCCAGCTCAAGGAGCTGACCCTGTCGCTGGCCGCGACCGAATACAAGATCGCCACCTACGGCGGCCACACCGGCCCGTCGTCAGCGGGGGAGGTCTGACCAACCGAACCGTGCCGAATGGGACCGCCGCGCCCAGCCGGCACGGTCACCCTCGTCTTCACCACGTGGGCGAAGACACCGCTCGACACGAACGCCATGATCGGCACCGCCGATATCCACTCGCGGACCCAGCAGAGCAGGCCCGGACGCACCGAAGGCCCAGCTACCTGGCGGCTGGAGACACGCTCGGGAGCGAAGGGCCGAGTTGAGGACGCAAGATCCACCACCGTGCTGATCTCCGCCAATGACGGCCAGGCCCCTGATCACGAAGGTTCGCAGTCGAACCAGGATGACATCGCGGGCGGCACTGATTTACCAGCACGCCAGCCAGGATCGGGACAGGGTGATTGCGGCGGCGCTGGGTGAGGCGTTCAAGGTCGCTCGGGCCAGTGACAAGAGCGACGAGGGCACGCTGAAACGATCGGGCACGCAACGGGCACGGAAACCTTAGCGATCATGGCAAACAGTAAGGCCCAGGTGGGGAAACAGGGTTCCTACCTGGGCCTTCTCAGTGGGAGCGGGCGACGGGAATCGAACCCGCGTAGCCAGTTTGGAAGACTGGGGCTCTACCATTGAGCTACGCCCGCAAGGCGATCTCAGGGGCCGGGTGGGCCTCGATCGCCATCCCGTAGCGTACAGGGTCTTCGGGGTGGACGTGCCGGGGGCGGAGCGGGCGGGGGCCGATCGGGACTACACTTCTCGCGTCATCGCGTTCGGCGGTGGTGTGCGGGCTGTAGCGCAGTTTGGTAGCGCACTGGCTTTGGGTGCCAGGGGTCGTGGGTTCAAATCCCGCCAGCCCGACCGAGTACAGATCAGGACGGTCGACGTCCGCCCGCGCCTTGTTCAGTTCGAGCGCCGGAGCGGGCCGCCCCGAGGGCCGGGCTGTGCGTCGTGACGCGTTTGCTGGCATCAGCCCAACCGGCTGCCAATGGGGCGCGCTGCCGTCAGGACCACCAAGCGCTGGGCGTCTCGCCCCATGCAGCAGCCGACCGGAGGTTGGTCAGCGTCAGCCACACACGCGTCACGAGTGCTCAGTCCGTCTCGCCGCTCAGCGTTAGTTGTGCTTCCAGGGCACTGCCCCAGATCCCTTGAGCATCGTGGGTGATGCACCGATGACGTGTACTGCGATGAACTCGATGCCCACACACAACTCGAAGTCGATCCAGCCGTTGTCCGTAGCGAGTTTGCGGACACGCTCTCGGGTTAAGCGGATCCGATAGTCTTACAGACAGATTTGTTCTGTCGAGGTGGGGGCGGGATGGGGCCACTCCAGCCGGGGGATCCCGTTGGGGTCGGCGGTTATCGGATCCTCGCGCGGCTCGGGGCGGGTGGGATGGGGGTCGTCTACCTCGCCCGGTCGCCGGGCGGGCGGCTGGCGGCTCTCAAGCTCATTCGGCCGGACTCTGCCGAGGATCCGGGGTTCCGGGAGCGGTTCCGGCGTGAGATCGCCGCGGCGGGCAAGGTCAGCGGGCTGTACACGGCGCCCGTGCTGGACGCCGACGCCGACGCGCCGCAGCCGTGGTTCGCCGCCGCCTTCGTGCCCGCGCCCACGCTGAAGGAGGCCGTCGAGGACGGCGGGGCGCTGCCCGAATCCGCTGTTCGCGCTCTGGGCGCGGGGCTCGCCGAGGCGCTGCAGGCCGTCCACGGGGCGGGGCTGGTGCACCGCGATCTCAAGCCCGGCAACATCCTGCTGGCCGAGGACGGGCCCAGGATCATCGACTTCGGGATCGCCAAGGTCGTCGACGCCACGCAGATCACCCGTACCGGCGGCATGATCGGCACGCTGGCGTACCTGGCGCCCGAGCAGGTCGCCGGGGCCAAGGACGCGGGGCCCGGGGCGGACGTGTTCGCGCTGGGGGGCGTGCTGGTCTACGCGGCCACGGGGGCCCGGCCGTTCGGCGAGGGCGACCCGGGCGCGCTGCTCTACGAGATCATGTACGGCGAGCCCCGTCTGGACGGGCTTCCCGCGTCGCTGCGGAGCACCGTGGCCGCCTGCCTGGACAAGGAACCGGCCCAGCGGCCTGCGCTCACGGACGTCCTCGCGGCGCTGACCCCCGCCGACCTTTCGGCGCTCCTCTCCCCCGCCCTGCGACGGGACCTGGCGGCCAGGGAGGCCGAGGCGAACCGGGTCTCGGCCGGGCCCGTGACGCCGCCGCCGCCGCTGCCGAGGATCGAGGAGGCGGCCCCCGGCGGCCTGCGGCGGCGGCGTGTGCTGGGGTTGGCC
>NZ_JBFARL010000041.1:0-48197 GCF_040674655.1 Actinomadura sp. NPDC049753
GCGACCGGCGCCATGCCGGCGGCCGACGCGGGCGCCGGCGCCACGGCCGTCCTGCTGCTGGCCTCCCGCCTCCGCGCGGCCGCGGCGGGCACCGACCAGCTCTTCGAGGCGGCGCCGTTCGTCCGCGACCTCAGGTCGTTCCTCAGGCCGCCGGAGCGCGCGCCCGCCGAGCCCGCGCCGCCGCCGTTCCAGGTGCTGACGGCCGAGAACCTCGGGTTCGGCTACCCCGCGGCGTCCCGCCCCGCGCTGGACGGCGTCGACCTCACGATCAGGGCGGGCCAGGTCGTCGCGCTGGTGGGCGAGAACGGCTCCGGCAAGACGACCCTGGCGAAGCTGCTGTCGCACCTGTACCGGCCGGAGTCGGGGCGGATCCTGTACGACGGGGTCGACGTCGCGGGCGCCGACCCGGAGGGGCTGCGCGCCTCCGTCGCCGTGCTGTTCCAGGACTTCGAGCGCTACCTGCTGCCGGCGTCCGACAACATCGCCCTCGGCAGGCCCGAGCGCGCCGGCGACCGGCGGGCCGTCGAGCGGGCCGCGCTCGCCGCCGGGGCGGACCGGTTCCTGCGCGGGCTGCCGGACGGCTACGGGACGCTGCTCGGACCGCAGTTCGCCGGAGGCGTCGACCTGTCCGGCGGCCAGTGGCAGCGGGTGGCGCTCGCCCGGGCGTTCTTCCGCGACGCGCCGTTCGTCATCCTGGACGAGCCGACCGCCACCCTCGACGCCCGCGCCGAGCACGACCTCTTCGAGCGCCTCAGGGGCCTGCTCGCCGGACGCACCGTGCTGCTCATCTCGCACCGCTTCTCGACCGTCCGGACGGCCGACCACATCTACGTGCTCGCCGGCGGCCGGATCGCCGAGCACGGCACCCACGCCTCGCTGATGGCGGCCGGCGGGCGCTACGCGGAGCTCTTCGCCCTCCAGGCCGAGGGGTACCTCGACCCCGCCGCCATACCCGGGCGGTGACCCCGAAGCCACCGGATATGACAGAATTGTGATAACAAGTCGGCATGCGCGCGATCGATCTGCTCAACGGACGGCTCAAGCTGCGGCACCTGGTGCTCGTCGTCGCCGTCGCCGACCAGGGCAGCGTCCTGCGCGCCGCCGAGCATCTGCGGCTCGCGCAGCCCGCCGTGACGCGCAGCCTGCGCGAGGTGGAGGGCATCCTCGGCGTCGAGCTGTTCACCCGCGGCCCGCGCGGCATGACCCCGACGATGTTCGGCGACGCGTTCGTCGAGCACGCCCGCGCCGTCCTGGCCGAGCTCCGCCGCGCCGGCGAGCGCATCAGCGGCCTGGCCGACGGCGAGGTCGGCACGGTCACGATCGGCACCCTGCTCGCGGGCTCCAGCGTCCTGCTCCCCCGCGCGATCGCCGCGCTGAAGCGGGACCGCCCCGGCGTCACCGTGATCGTCCAGGAGGCCACCTTCGACGCGCAGGTCCCCCGCCTGCTCGACGGCGAGATCGACCTGATCCTCGGCCGCCTCAACCCGATCGGGGACCTGCGCGGCCTGCGCCAGATCACCCTCTACGGCGAGCCCGTCCGCCTCGTCGCCCGCCGGAGCCATCCCGCGCGCTCCGTCGCGGGACTCGGCCTGGCCGACCTGCTCGCCTACCCCTGGGTGCTGCCCCTGGAGCAGACGGCGCTGCGGTCGGAACTGGAGCAGGTCTTCCGCGCCGAGGGCCTGGACCCGCCCGGCAACCTGGTCGAGTGCACGTCGGTGCTGACCGTCCGCACCCTCGTCCGCGACACCGACATGATCGCCGCCCTGCCCGAGCTGGTCGCGCGGACCGACGCCGACATCGCGCCGCTGCCGGTGCCGCTGGAGACCGTCCGCCGCCAGGTGGGCGTCACGCTGCCCGCGCACCGCGCCCCGACCCCGTCCGCCCGGCTGATGCTGGACCACCTCCGCCGCGCCGCCGCCGAGATCACCGCCGGCTGATCACACCGCGCGGACCAGGTCGACGAGCGCCCGGCCCACCGCGGAGTCCGGATCCGCCAGGTCGAGGACCACGTCGAAGTGGTCGCGGCCCGGCACGACCATCAGGTCCCCGGCGTCCCAGTGCGGATGGAACATCCGGGACTGCGCGAGGAAGCCCTCCCCGTCGTCCTGCGCGACGGCGAGCACGGCCGGACAGCGGTACGGCGCCGGCAGCAGCGCCGGGCTCAGCGCCGCGGCCCGCGGCAGGTCCAGCCGCACGGCCTCGTTGACGTAGACGCGGGTGATCGGGCGGATGTCGAACAGCCCGCTGAACGGCATCGCCGCCTTGACGACGTCGGCGGGCAGCCCGAGCGGCTCCTGCCAGCCGCCGACCATCGTCATCCCGGTCAGGTGCCCGCCCGCAGAGCTGCCGCCCACCACGATGCGGTCGGGGTCGAGACCGTGCTCGCGCCCGTGCCGGTGCACCCAGGCCACGGCCGCCCGCACCTGCCGGACGATCTCCTCCAGCGTCGCCTTCGGCGCCAGCGTGTAGTCGGGCACCACGGTCGCGACGCCCTGCTCGTGCAGCATCCTCGCCATGAACGACGACACGTCCCGCGACAGGGCCATCCAGTAGCCGCCGTGCAGGAAGACGAACACCGGCCGCAGCCCCTCGCCGGTGCCCCACACGTCGAGCCGCTCCCCGCTCGCCTCGTCGTAGACGATCCCCGGGTGCCCGGGCAGCCCCTCGACCGCCGCCTCCGACATGGCCCGGTACCGGGCCATGTGCCGGTCGAACAGCTCGGGACCGGCCTTCCTGCGCACGTTGTAGGCGACGTCCAGTTCCTCGTCGCTCAGCTGACTGCCCGGCCAGTCGCCCAGATCATCCACGAACGCACCTCCGCTCCAGGTCAAGCCTCCCGCCCGCCCGGGAGACGATCAAATACCCTTCCCGGCCTCGCGGTATCACGCCTTCGCCATACCCGGCCGGTGGCCCCCGCGACGCCTGCCGGGCATGGCGGGCGGTCAGAGCACCTTGCCGAGGAAGGCCTTCGTGCGCTCGTTCCTCGGGGCGTCCAGGATTTCGGCGGGGGTGCCGGACTCCACGACCACGCCGGCGTCCATGAAGACGACGCGGTCGGCGACCTCGCGCGCGAAGCCGATCTCGTGCGTGACCACGATCATCGTGAGGCCCTCCTCGGCGAGGGTCTTCATGGTGTCCAGCACGTCCCCCACCAGCTCGGGGTCCAGCGCGGAGGTCGGCTCGTCGAACAGCATCAGCTTCGGCCGCATCGCCAGCGCGCGGGCGATGGCGACGCGCTGCTGCTGCCCGCCGGACAGGTGGCGGGGGTAGCCGCCCGCCTTGTCGGCGAGGCCGACCTTGGCCAGCAGCTCGCCGGCCCGCGCGCGGGCCTCGGCGCGGGACTCGCCGCGCACGCCGGTCGGCGCCTCGATGACGTTCTGCAGGACGGTGAGGTGCGGGAACAGGTTGAACTGCTGGAACACCATGCCGATCTCGCGGCGCTGCCGCGTGATCTCGCGCTTGCGCAGATGCCGGACCTTCCCGCCGGACGCGCTGAACCCGATCAGCTCGCCGTCCACGTGGACGGAGCCGCCGTCGATGGTCTCCAGATGGTTCACGCACCGCAGGAACGTCGACTTGCCCGACCCGGACGGCCCGAGCACCACGACGACCTCCCCGGCGCTCACGTCCAGGTCGACGCCCTTCAGCACCTCCAGATGGCCGAACCTCTTGCGGACGCCCCGCGCCCGCACCATCGGGACGCCGGCCGCAGGAGCGTCCTTCTCCAGCATGGTCACGGCGACACCTCCGGGACGGGACGGCGGCGCCGCATCAGGACGAAGTCCCAGAAGCCCTGCCGGGCCTGGCGGGTGGCGCCGCGCGAGTAGTGGTGCTCGATGAACGACTGCCCGACGTACAGGATCGAGGTGATCACCAGGTACCAGAGGCAGGCGACGAGCAGCAGCGGGATGGTCTGGAACGTCCGGTTGTAGATGGACTGGACGGTGTAGAGCAGGTCGGCGAGGGCGATCACACTGACCAGCGAGGTCGCCTTGAGCATGTTGATCACCTGGCTGCCGGTCGGCGGCACGATGAACCGCATCGCCTGCGGCAGCACGATCCGCCGGAAGGTGCGGGCGCCGCCCATGCCGAGCGCCTGCGCGGCCTCGGTCTGGCCGGGGTCCACGGCGAGCAGCCCGCCGCGGATGATCTCCGCCATGTAGGCGGCCTCATTCAGGCCGAGGCCGAGGATGGCGGCGACCAGCGGGGTGATGAGGTGGTTGGTGTCGCCGTGCAGGAACTCCGGCCCGAACGGGACGCCGACCGACAGCCGCGGCAGCAGCGCCGACAGGTTGTACCAGAGCACGAGCTGCACCAGCACGGGCACTCCGCGGAAGAACCACACGTACAGGCCGCAGGCGGTGCGCAGCAGCGGGTTGTCCGACAGCCGCCCGACCGCGAGCATGACGCCGCCCGCGATGCCGACCGCCATCGCGACGACGGTCAGCTCGAGCGTGATGGCGATCCCGTCCCCGATGATGGAGGCGTTCATGTAGCGGCCGACGACGTCCCACTGGAAGTTGTCGTTGGTCCACAGCAGGTGGGCGAACTGGGCCGCCAGCACGAGCACGACGAGCGAGGCGACCCACCGCAGCGGGTGGCGCACGTGCGCCGCGCCCGCCACGTCGACGTCGCCGACGGTGCCGCGGGGATGCTCCTTGGTCATGGTCACCGCCGCCTCACCCCTTCCTGGGCGCCAGGTTCACGCCCGGCTTGTCGAGCATGTTGCCGGTCAGGCCCCACTTGGTCATGACCTTCTTGTACGTGCCGTTCTCGATCAGTTTCCGGAACCCTTCGAGCAGGACGTCCCGCAGCGGCGAGTCCTTGGCGACGACCGAGCCCTGGTAGAGGTCGCCGAACCCGTTGGCCTCGCCCGTCCCGGCGAGCTCCAGGTCGTCGCCCGACTGCTTCACGAAGTAGCTGAGCGGCGCCTGCGAGGAGAAGAACCCGTCCGCCCGGTTGGACCGGACGGCGAGGATCGCGGTCGGCTGGTCCTTGTAGGACTGCACCTGCACCGCGGGCTTGCCCTGCTGGACGCACGCGGCCGACTGGGTCTTGACGACGTCCTCGGCGGAGCCGCCCGCCATCACCGAGATCTTCGTCCCGCACGTGTCGGCGATGGAGCCGATGTGCTTGGGGTTGCCCTTGGGGACGGCGAAGACGACGAACTCGCGGACCCAGTCGACGAAGTCGTTGGCGGCCTCGCGCTCGGGGAAGTCGCCGACCGGGCCCATCGCGAAGTCGTAGCGGTCGGCCTTGATGCCGGTGAGCAGGCTGGGCAGGCCGTCCACGGTGACGTGCTCGATCCTGACGCCGAGCAGCTGGCTGAGCGCGGTGGACAGGTCGGCGGAGGCGCCGCTCAGCGACCGCCCGTCCGAGCCCGCGATCTCGTAGGGCGGGAACGAGCCGTTGTTGACCGAGACCAGCTTGCCGGACGCCTTGTTCTTGGCGGGCAGCCGGTCGTGGAGCCCGTGGTCGAGGGTCTGGCGGAGGTCGGCGGCGCCGACGCCCTGCCCGGACCCGCCGTTCAGGATCCCCTCGGCCTCGGGCGGGTTCGCCCCGCACGCGGCGGTCCCCGCGAGCAGGGCCGCCGCCGACAGTGCGGCGATGGCGCGTCTCATGCGGTCTCCTTCAGCGGGCGGATGGACGGGTCGACGCGGAACCTGCGGTCGGCGAGCACGGGCAGCGCCCGGCGGGCCTCGGCCAGTTCCTCCCGGTCGGCGATGGCCCACAGCAGGCCGGGCCGGTCCCCCAGCCGGTCGCGGACGGTGCCGAGCGGGTCGACGACCATGCTCGATCCGATGTTGCGGCGGCCGCACTCGCCCGACGCCGCGACGTAGCAGGTGTTCTCCAGCGCGCGGGCGGTCACCATGACCTCCCAGTGCCGCTCCTTCGCGGGGCCGCGCACCCAGGCGGCCGGCACCGCGAGCACCTCGGCGCCCGCGTCGACCAGCAGCCTGGCCATCTCCGGGAATCTTACGTCGTAGCAGGTCATCAGACCGATCCGCCAGCCGTCGCAGTCGACGACCACGGGCTCGCCGTCGCCGGGCGCCACCCGGTCGGACTCCCGTGCGCCGAACGCGTCGTAGAGGTGGACCTTGCGGTAGGCGGCGAGGAGCTCGCCGTCGCGGACCGCGACGAGGGTGTTGTGGACCTTTCCGTCCCCGGCCGGCTCGTGCACGCCCGCGACGACCGCGGTCCGCGAGCCCTCGCTGCGGGCGCGCAGGCCGGTGACGAAGGGGCCGTCCAGCGGCTGCGCCGCGCCGGCGATCCGGTCGGGCTCGTCGATGAACAGGGCGAGGGAGTCCTCGGGCAGCACCAGCAGTCCGGCGCCGCCCTCGGCGGCCTCGTCCATCAGCGTCACGCAGGTCTTGAGGTTGGTCTGCCAGTCCTCGGTGGAGGCGAACTGGCCCACGGCGATCCTCATCCGAAGAGCTCCTCGGCCTTGATCGGGCGGGGCGCGATGCCCTGCTCGTACAGTTCCGCGCAGAACGCGGCGGTCATGGCGGCGTTGGCCTCGGCCCCGTAGGGCATCCAGTCGGACCCGAAGATCCGCGCCTGCGCCTCCAGCTCGTCCAGCAGCCAGGGCGTGGTGTCGGCGAGCAGGCGGCGGCGCTCCAGCCAGAGGCGCTTGGACGCCTCGAAGGCGTCCTGGACGGCCTCGGGGAGCCAGGGGTGGGCGTCCACGACCTCGCGCTTGAGGGCGAGGAGGTGGATGCCGGGGACGAACCCGGTCCGGGCGTAGTAGGCGGTCTCGGCGGCGCGGTAGTCCCCGTAGAGGTGGCGGAATCGGCCGCGGGCGGTGAACATCTCCGGCGGCATGAACGGCGTGAAGACCGCGTCGAGGCTCCCGTCGGCGAGCCCCTCGACGAGGGGCGTGCGCGTGACCCGCACGTTGCCGGGCAGCGGCCGGGGGCCGACGCGGTCCTTGCCGGTCTCGCCGGCCGCGAGGGACCCGACGCGCCACTGGACGCCGGACAGGTCGACGCCCTCGGCCCGCAGCAGCGCCCGCGTCCAGGTGTTGCCGGAGTCGGGCCAGCCGGTGAGCCCGATCGTGGCGCCCGCCAGGTCCCGCGGCGAGGACGGGCCCCCGCTCCAGCGGACGAGCACGCAGCGGTGCCGGAACCCGCGCATCAGGAACACCGGCAGGCCCACGAGCCGGTCGTCGCCGTCCGCGCGCGCGAGGGCGTAGCGGCTGAAGGACGTCTCGCCGCCGTCAAGGTCCGGCTCGGCGAGGACGTCGGGGGTGGCGTCGCGTGTCTCGACCTCCAGGGCCGCCCCGCGCGCGCGGGCCCGGCCGGTCAGCAGCGGGACGACGTGGTCCCAGTCCCGCACGGCCAGGCGAATCCGTGGAATCGGCACAGCACTCCGTTTCCGCATGTAGAAGGGGGTTCGCCGCCCTTCTGGGAGCGATGGGACCCGACTTTAGGGTCTGTTTGTAGCCAGTACAATGGGCGTTTTGTTACTGCACATAACTTGTCCGGAGGTACCGTGATCGACGCGGCGTGGCTGGCCGAGCGCATCGGCGACCGCACGGCCCGGGGCATCGCGGCCGCGATGACGAGCCTGATCCGCGGCGGGGAGATCCCGGCGGGCACCCGGCTGCCGACCGTCCGGGGCCTCGCGGCGGAGCTCGGGGTGAGCCCCGGCACCGTCGCCGACGCCTGGGCGACGCTGCGCCGGCACCGCGTCGTCAGCGCCCAGCGGCGGCGCGGCACCGTGGTGATCGGCCCGCCGAACGTCCCGCATCCGGCCCGGTACGAGCGGATCGGGGAGTTCGGCACCCGGCTCGCGGTCGACCTCGCCGTCGCCGCACCCGACCCGGCGCTGCTGCCGCCCCTGGACGCGGCGCTGGCGGCGGGGGCGCGGACCCCGCACCTCAACGACTACACCCGCGAGACGATCACGCCCGCGCTGCGCGCCGCCGTCGAGCCGGGCTGGCCTTTCCCCGCCGCCGGGATGCTCACCGCGGGCGGCGGCTACGAGGGCGTCCAGCTCGTCTGCCAGACCGTCGCCGTCCCCGGCGACCGCATCGCCGTGGAGGACCCGACCGGCGCCCGGCTGCTGGACATCCTGGAGGCGCAGGGCGCGGAGATCGTCCCGGTCTCCTGCGACGCCGAGGGCCCGGAGCCGGACTCGCTCGCCGAGGCCCTGGCGACGGGCCCGGCCGCCTTCGTGTACCAGCCGCGCGCCCACACGCCCCGCGGGCACGCGCTCACCCCCGCGCGGGCCGCCGCGCTCGCCGCGCTCCTCGCCCCGGCCGGCACGCTCGTGATCGAGGACGACGGCACCGGCGAGGCGTCCGCCTCACCGGCCGTCAGCGTCGGGACCCATCTGCCGGACCGCACCGTCCTCGTGCGCTCCTACTCCAAGTCGCACGGCCCCGACCTGCGCATCGCCGTGATCGGCGGCGCGGCCGAGCCGGTGGAGCGGGTCCGGGTCCTGCGCAGCTTCGGCACCGGCTGGACGAGCCGCGTCCTGCAGGACGCCCTGGCGCACCTGCTGACCGACCCCGCGACCGGCGAGATCGTGGCACGGGCCCGCCTCGCCTACGCCGAGCGCCGCGACGGGCTGGCCGCGGCGCTCGCCGAGCGGGGCGTGCCGACGGGCAACCGCGACGGCCTGATGCTGTGGGTCCCGGTCGCCGACGAGTCCGGCGCCCTGGTCACGCTGGCCGCGCACGGCGTCGCCGCCGCGCCCGGCAGCCGCTACCAGATCGTCCCGTCCGGCCCGCACCTGCGGATCGCCACGAGCCGCCTTCACGACGCGCCCTTCCCGCTCCCGGAGCTGGCCGACCTGATCGCGCTGGCCGCCCGGCCCCGCTAGGGAACGAGCCCGGGGAGGTCGCCGGCGTGGTCGCGCAGGTAGGCGGTGAGCACCTCGGGGACGAGGTTCAGGCGCCCGAGCCCGGCGGGCGCGCACGGGAAGAGGTCGACGTCGTAGCGCCCCTTCGAGGGGTCGTCGAACTCGGGGCCGTGCCGGCGCGAGAGGTCCATCGTCACCAGGCGGCAGACGTAGAAGGCGGTGAGGCGTTGCAGCTCGGGGCCCTGCTCCGCGCACGCGAAGACCTGCCGGACGGGTCCGGCGGTCGCGCCGAGTTCCTCGTCCAGCTCGCGGCGCAGGGCGGCCTCGGGCGAGGCGTCGGCCGGCTCGATCCTGCCGCCCGGGGTCGTCCAGTAGACGGGGCGGCCGGGCACGGTGCGGCGCAGCAGGACGAGCGCGTCGCCGTCCAGCAGGAGGGCGCGGGCGGCCCGCCGGACCCTCACGAGTTCAGGTAGGCCAGGACGGCGAGCACGCGGCGGTGCCCGCTGTCGGTGGGCGGCAGGCCGAGCTTGGCGAACACGGCGCCGATGTGCTTGCTCACCGACCGCTCGGTGATGACGAGGGTCGCGGCGATCGTGGCGTTGTCGAGACCCTGCGCCATCAGCCCGAGGACCTCGCGCTCGCGCGGTGTGAGCTCCTGGAGGGGGTCGTGCCGGGACGTCATCAGCTGGGACACGACCTCGGGATCCAGGGCGGTGCCGCCGGCGGCGACGCGGTCGAGGGCGTCGAGGAACTCGTCGACGCGGCCGACCCGGTCCTTCAGCAGGTAGCCGACGCCCCCGGCGCCCCCGGCGAGCAGCTCGGCGGCGTAGGTCTGCTCGACGTACTGCGACAGCACCAGCACCGGCAGGCCCGGCAGCCGCCTGCGCGCCTCGATCGCCGCGCGCAGCCCCTCGTCGCGGAACCCCGGCGGCAGCCGCACGTCGAGGACGGCGGCGTCCGGGCGGTGCTCCAGCAGGGCGGGCAGCACGTCGGGGCCGCTGCCCGCGGCGGCGACCACCTCGTGGCCGCCCGCGTCCAGCAGCATGGCCAGGCCCTCGCGGAGCAGGACGCTGTCCTCCGCGATCACGATCCGCACGGCAGCTCCACCTGAAGCGTCGTCCCTTCCCCGTCGGGGCTGTCGAGGCGGGTCGTCCCGTCGAGCGCCGCCACCCGGCGGCGGATGCCCGCCAGCCCGCTGCCCCGGTCCGGGTCGGCCCCGCCCTTGCCATCATCCCGCACGGTGATCGTGAGGCGGGCGGATTCGCGCCGGAGTGCGACCCATCCGTGCCGGGCGCCGCTGTGCCTGGCGATGTTGGTCAGGGCCTCCGCCACGACGAAGTAGGCGGCGGCCTCGACGGCGGCGGGCGCCCTGCCGTCCTCGACGTCCAGCTCGACGGGGATCGGCTGCCCGGCGGCGAGGGCCCGCAGCGCCCCGGCCAGGCCCCGGTCGGACAGGATCGGCGGGTAGATGCCGCGGATCACCGTCCGCAGCTGCGCGAGCGCCTCCTCGACGCCCTCCCTGGCCTCCAGGAACAGCGTCCGGGACGCGTCGGGGTCGGCGTCGAAGCGGCGGTCGGCGAGGCCGAGCCGCAGGGCGGCGGCGACGAGCTGGGCCTGCGTCCCGTCATGCAGGTCGCGTTCGATGCGGCGCAGCTCGGCGCCGTGGGCCTCCAGGGCCTCGGCGCGGGTCTCGGCCAGCTCCTCGACCCGCTCGGCGAGGCTGGTGCGCCGGGTGGGCGACAGCAGCACCTCGGCGAGCCTGGCCTGCCACCGCCGGATCCGCGGCACCAGCCACAGCAGGACGCCCAGGTCGAAGGCCCCCTGCAGGAACGGCATCGTCAGCGCCTTGGGCCAGCTGTCCAGGGTGATGAACGCCGCCTGGGAGCCTTCGGGCGCCGCCCACCACCACAGCGGCAGCGAGAGCGTGAACGGGATCGCCGGCCATACCGCGACCGCGACCGCGGCGGCCACCAGAGCGGTGAGCCCGTGCGCCGCCATCCAGGCCGCGTCCCGCCACGTGGAGGGCGATCGCAGCAGGCGCCCCGCCTCGCCGAGCCCCGCGCCGGAGGGCGGCCGGTACGGCTCGGGGATCTCGCGGCCGAGGACGCGTCCGGCCCGTCGCCGTTCGGCGTTCGCGAGCGCCCGCAGGGGCTTGACGGCCGACGGGAGCCACGGCAGCAGGAGGAACGACAGGGCCAGCGCCGCCACGAGCAGGACGAGCCCGGCCATCGCGGGCAGGCCGGTGCGCAGGGCACCGACCAGCTCGCCGGTCGCCTCCGCGCTTCGTCTCAGGGCTCGGCTCATGTCTCCTCGCAGCACACCGTAAGCGACGGCGGCGACCCTCGCACCCGGGCGTGCCCCCAGGCTGGTGGTGTAGCCCGCTACACCACCGTTTCGGGAGTGCGCGCCCATGTGCCCGGACCCCCGCGGAACCTAGGTTCGACCAGGTGAGAGGCGGCATTCTACGGAGAGGGACCATGACCACGATGACGGCCGAGGCGACCGCGGAGGCGGTGGGCCTGGACACGGTCACCAAGACCTACGGGGACGTTCGGGCCCTGGACGGCGTCACCTGGACGTTCCGCCGCGGCGGGTTCACCGCGGTGATGGGGCCGTCCGGGTCGGGCAAGAGCACGTTCCTGCACTGCGCGTCCGGGCTCGCCCGCCCGAGCGGCGGCACGGTCCGGATCGGCGGCGTGGACATCGGCGGGCTCAGCGAGGCGAAGCGGACGCGGCTGCGCCGGGAGCGGATCGGGTTCGTGTTCCAGGCGTTCAACCTGGTCCCGGCCATGGACGTCGAGCAGAACATCACGCTCCCGCTGCGGCTGGGCGGCACGGAGCCCGACCCGGCCCTGCTGGAGGAGATCGTCCGGCGGGTGGGCCTCGCGGACCGGCTGGGGCACCGCCCCGCCGAGCTGTCCGGTGGGCAGCAGCAGCGCGCCGCCCTCGCCCGCGCCCTGATCACCCGCCCCGAGGTCGTCTTCGCCGACGAGCCGACCGGCGCCCTCGACCCGCGCACGGCCCGCGACGTCCTGCGGATGCTGCGCGAGGCCGTCGACCTGACCGGCCAGACGGTCGTCCTGGTCACCCACGACCCGGCGGCCGCCGCGTGGGCCGACTCGGTGCTGTTCCTCAGCCGCGGCCGCATCGTCGACGAGCTGGCGTCCCCGACCGCGTCCGCCGTCCTGTCCCGCTGGGAGACGCTGTGAAGCGCGGAGCCGTGAAGGGCTGGGGGGCGTTCGCCGGCGTCTTCGTCGCCCTGGCGTTCGCGGCGACGCTCGTGGGGGCGTGCGGGGTGCTGCTGGAGTCGGCGCTGCGGGCGCACGCGCCGGTCGAGCGGTTCGGCGCCGCCGCCGCGGTCGTGACCGGCCCGCGGAGCGTCACGGACCGGATGGGGAGGTTCGCGGACGAGCCGGAAAAGCAGAGCCGGCCGCTGACCGAGCCCGCCCCCGTCCCGGTCGCGGCCGCGGCACGACTGCGCGCCGTTCCGGGCGTGCGGGACGTGGTCGCGGACGTGTCCTTTCCCGCCGTGCTCTCCTCGGGGCGGCCGGTGACCGGACACGGCTGGGAGTCGGCCGCGCTGCGGCCCTACCGGCTGAGCGCGGGCCGCGCTCCGCGGGCGCCGGACGAGGTCGTGCTGAGCCGGTCCCCGGGCCTGGCGCCGGGCGCGGTGGTCCGGATCCAGGTCGACGGGCCGCCCCGCCCCTACCGGGTGTCCGGGCTCGTCGCCGAGGGCCCCGCGGCGGCGTTCTTCACCGCGTCGACGGCCGCGGCCCTCGACGGGCGCCCGGGCCTCGCCGACGCCCTCGCGGTGCTCGGCGACCCCGGCGAGGACGCGCTGCGCGGAGCCGCTCCCGGGCTCGCCGTCTCCTTCGGCGCGGCGCGCGGCGACGCCGAGGACCCGGCCGTCGCCTCCGCGCGCCCCGACATCGCGGAGCTGTCCGCCTCGCTCGGCGGCGTCGGCGTGATGACCGCACTCGTGGTCGTCGGCGGCCTGATCGTGCTGTCGGTGCGGGAGCGGGCACGCGAGTTCGCGCTGCTGCGGGCGGTCGGGGCGACGCCGGGCCAGGTGCGGGGACGGCTCCTGCGCGAGATGCTGCGGGTGGGGGTACCGGCCGCGCTGACCGGCGGCGCGCTGTCCCTCGCGGCGGGCGCCGCACTGCACGCGGCGATGGTCCGCGAGGGCGTCCTGCCGGACGGCTTCGGGCTGGCGCTCGGCCCGCTGCCCGTCCTCGCGGCGGTCGCGATCACACTGCTCGCCGCCACCGCGACCGCGTTCCTCGCCTCCCTGCGGATGTCGCGGATCCGGCCCGTGGAGGCCCTGGGCGAGGCCGCCGCCGAGAACCCGCGCCTGCCCCGCTGGCGCGTCGTCACCGGCGCCGCCTTCCTCGTCGCCGGCCTGAACGCGCTCGGGTTCTCGGCGGGCGCCACGGGCGCCGCAGCGAACGCCTCGATCGGCGGCCTGGTCATCTCTCTGATCATCGCCACGGCCTTCCTCGGGCCGCTGGTGGCGCGGGCCGGGAACCGGGTGCTGGGCCGCGCCGCCCGGGCCGCCTCGCCGGTGGCCGGGCGGATGGCCCAGCAGACGGCCGGCGCCGCCGCCCTGCGCGCCGGGTCGCTGATCACTCCGGTCGCGCTGGCGGTCGCGTTCGCGGGCGTCCAGCTCTTCGCGCAGTCCACCGTCGCCCATGCGGCGCGGACCCAGGCGGAGGACGGGAACCGCGCCGACCGTATCGTCGTGGCGGCCGGCCCCGGGCTCCCGCCCGGCGCCGCCGAGTCGGTGCGCCGCGTCCCGGGCGTGACGGCCGCGACGCCGGTCAAGGACACCACCGTCGTCATGGCGGTCAAGGAGCTGGGCGAGAAGAACCTGCGCTCGCTCAACGGCAGCGGCGTCGGCGCGGACGCGGCCGCCACGCTGGACCCGGGGGTGTCGTCCGGCCGCCTGGACGATCTGCGAGGCGAGACCGTCGCGCTCAGCCGGGACGTCGCCGGCGGCCTGCGCGTCGGCTCGACGGCGCCGCTGTGGCTCGCGGACGGGACGCGGATCCGGGCGCGCGTCGTGGCGGTCTACGACCGCGGCCTCGGCTTCGGCGACGTGCTGCTCCCCCACGGCGTCGTGGCCGCGCACTCCGCCTCGCCGCTCGACGACCGCGTCCTCGTCCGCGGACGGGCGGACCTGAGCGCGGCCACCGCCGCCTACGCCGGGGCACGGGTGCTCAGCCCGGAGGCCTTCCAGGCGGGCCTCTCGCAGGAGATCAGGCTCCAGGGCTTCGTCAGCCTGCTGGTGGTCGCCGCGATCACGGGGTTCATCCTCATCGGCCTCGTCACGACGCTGGCGCTGGCGACGGCGGCGCGCCGCCGCGAGTTCGCGCTGCTGCGGCTCGTGGGCGCCACCCGCCGCCAGGTCCTCCGGATGCTCCGCTTCGAGGCCGCGATCGTGCTCGGCACCGGCATCGCGGTGGGCGCCCTCATCGCGGCGGTGACCCTGACGGCGTTCGCGGCCCGCGTGACCGGCCTCCCCCTTCCCTCGGTCCCGCCGCCGGCGTGCGCGGCGATCCTCCTCGGCGTGGCCGGATCCGGCGCCGCCGCGATCCTCCTCCCGGCGCGCGCCGTGCTGCGCCGGCGCACCCCTCCCTCCCTCTCCTGAAAGGCACCGCCATGAGCACCTCCACCCGCTGGACCCTGATCTGCATCCTCATCGGGGTGAACGTCCTGTCGAACGCGGTCCTCGGGGACGGCTGGATCCAGATCTCCGTGAGCGCCGTCACCGGCCTCGCCGCCGCGGCCGTGCTGATCGACCTGCTGCTCCGCGGCCGCCGCGAGCCCTGAGCCCGGCCGGGCCGCCCGGCCGGGCGGCCGAACCGCACGGCTCGTCTCCCGGGCGGCCCCCACCGCCGTTACGATCGCCACTGGCATGCTCTGTACCGGAACGGCGTGAAATGGATGATGTGGAGGTCCGGCACCTGCCGGGCGACCTGCCGCAGCTGTTCGACGGCGGCGCCGGGGACGGCGCGCCCGGCCGGACGCTGTCGGTTCCGCTGCCCGAGGGGGATCTGGTCTGGCCCGATCCCGGGTACCCGCAACGGCAGCTCCTCCTGCGGCCCGCGTTCTGGCTGAGCGACGAGCCCGCCGGGGGCGACCTGTGGGCCCGGTTCCGCGCCGAGCACGCCCGCTCGGGCCTGTGGCCGCTGCTCATGGACGAGTCCGACCAGCCGTGGGCGGCCGGCCAGATCGCCCCCGAGCCTGTCGCCGAGGTCGGCAACTACCACCCCCACGCGTTCATGTACGAGGTGTGGGCGGACTGGGCCGAGCAGGCCGCCGACGACGACCACGACGACCTCGCCCCCTACGGGCGGCAGTGCCCCGGCCCCGCGCCCGCCGGCGTGCCGCTCGACGACCCGGACGCCCTGGCCGACCGGCACGCCCGCGCCCTGGCCTCACGCGGCATGTCGCTCGGCCTGGTCGCGGTGGACCGCGGCGCCGACGCGCTCGCCGCCGTCGGCTGGCAGGGCGCGCTGAACCACAACGAGTGGACGGCGCCGCTCTCCGCCGTCCTGCGAAGCTGGGAGGAACGCTTCGGCGCCCGCGTCGTCGCGCTCGGCTTCAACACCCTGGAGCTCAGCGTGGCCGCGCCGCCCGTGAGCACCCGGCACGCCGTGCACGTCGCCGCCGAGCACTGGGCGTTCTGCCCCGACATCCTGTTCCAGGGGCCCGGCACCCTCGCCGGGTACGCCGAGGAGATCCGCGGCAAGACCAACTGGTCGTTCTGGTGGGACTGACCGGCGACGGAGACGGGGGCGGGAACGGATGCGACGCAGTGGCAGGGCGCTCTCCGCGATCATCGCGGCCGGGATCGCGCTCACCCTCGCGGCCGACGTCACCGTGCTCGCGCGGGACCGGACGGGCGGCGAGCCCCGCCGGCCCGGGAACCTGGTGTCGGTCGCCGAAGCGCCGCGGACGCCGGCCGTCGCGCCGCTGACCCGCCGCTACACGCCGCACCTGCTGGTCGCCGGGACGTCCACGCTGCCGCGCCAGGCCGTCGAGCGGGCGAAGCGGCTCAAGGGCGTCGCCGGAGTCACGGTCGTGGACGCCGCGCAGGCCAGGGTCGGCGACCGCCGCTTGGGCCTGCTCGGCGTCGACCCGTCGGTCTTCCGCGCGTTCGCGCCCGAGCCCACCGCCGGATCCGACCAGCTGTGGCAGACCGTCGCGTCCGGCGGCCTGGCGGTGTCGTTCGAGCAGAGCGGCGACGGGGCGCTGCCGCTCGGCGCGGTGGTCCCGGCGGGCCGCAGCGCCGACCCGGCGCGGGTCCGCGTCGGCGCCTACGCCTCGATGGGCATCGGCGACGTCGACGCCGTGGTGTCCCGCGCCCAGGCCCGCGCGCTGGGACTCCCGGAGGGGAACGGCCTCGTCATCAGCGCCCCGAAGGCCGACACCGCGGCGCTGGTGAAACACCTGAGGAAGGTGCTCCCGCGCGGCACGAAGGTGGCGACGCTGGCGGCGCCGAAGAGCACCGGCCGCACGCGGCGCAAGAGCCCCCCGCGGGTGACCGGGCGGCCGGACGGGGCGTCCGGCGACCGCTCCCCCATCACCGGCAACGCGATGACGCCCACGATGCGGACCGTCCTGCTGGAGATCGCCGGGATGTTCGGCCCCTTCCCCGTGATCGGCTGCCACCGCTCCACCGGCGATCCGCAGGACCACGGCGACGGCCGCGCCTGCGACTTCATGGAGAGCACCGGCGGCCGGCCGCCGAGCGCCGGCGCCCAGCGGCACGGCGACCAGGTCGCCCGGTACGCCGTCGCGAACGCGCGGCGGCTCGGCATCTCCTACGTCATCTGGAGGCAGCACATCTGGAACGTGCGCGGCGGCGGATGGCGGCCGATGGAGGACCGGGGGAGCATCACCCAGAACCACTACGACCACGTCCACATCTCGGTGCTGCGCTAGCCGCCCTTCAGGGAAGCGGCTGCTCGCACCACACCACCTTGCCGTCCCTGGTGCGGCGCACGCCCCAGCGCTGCGCCAGCCGCCCCACCACGTGCAGGCCCCGGCCCGACTCGCTCGCCTCGTCGTCCTCGTCGTGGTGGCGGATGCGGGGACGCCCGTCGGAGGAGTCGAACACCTCGCAGACCAGCCCGCCCTCCCGCACCAGCCGCAGCCCGAGGCGGCCGCCCGCGTGCCGGATCGCGTTGGTGACCAGCTCCGAGGCCAGCAGGGTGGTGGTGTAGGCCATGTCCTCCAGGCCCCAGCGGGTGAGCCGGTCGCGGATGAGGCCGCGCGCCCGGCGCACGGCGGCCGGCTCCGCGGGCAGCTCCCACGAGGCGTGCCGGTCGGCCGGGATCCGCGCCAGCCGCGCCACCAGCATCGCGATGTCGTCGCGGTGCTGGTCGTCGTAGACACCGTCGAGGGCCGCCTGGCACAGGTCCTCCAGAGGGCGGGCGGCGGCGCCGGGGCCGAACGTGGTGCGCAGCCTGGCCAGGCCGTCGTCGATGTCGCGGGCCCGGTTCTCCACCAGGCCGTCGGTGTACAGGAACAGCAGCGTCCCGTCCTCGACGGTGAACTCGCGGCTGACGATGGGCCCCTCGCCGCCCACGCCGAGCGGCGGCGCGGGTGGGACCGGCAGGTACTCCGACGCCGTGCCGGGCGGGACCAGCAGCGGCGGCAGATGCCCGGCGCTGGCCACCTCGCACCGGCCGCTGACCGCGTCGTAGACGACGTACGCGCAGGTGGCGAAGTGGGGTTCGCGCTCGCCGAGCGTACGCATCAGGGAGTCGAGCCGCTCCAGCGCCTCGGCGGGCGGCAGCTCCAGCCCGGCGAGGGTGTGGATCGCGGTGCGGAGCCGCCCCATGGTGACGGCGGCCTTCACGCCGTGCCCGGCCACGTCCCCCACGACCAGCGCGACCCGCGCGCCCGGCAGCGCGATCGACTCGTACCAGTCGCCGCCGACCTCGATGAGCCGGCTGCCCGGCAGGTACCGGTGGTGCACCTCCACCGGCGACGGCGCTGACAGCCCGGTCGGCAGGAGGCTGCGCTGCAGGGTCAGCGCGGTCGCCCGCTCCCGCGAGTACTGCCGGGCGCTCTCGACGAAGATGGCCGCCCGGCTGGCGAACTCCATCCCGATCTCGACGTCGTAGGCGTCGAAGGGCCGGTGCGCGACGTTGCGCGTGCAGACGAAGAAGCCGAGGACGCCCGCCGCCGAGGTGATCGGCAGAAGCAGCATCGACGCGCCCTTGAGCAGTTCGGCGACCGGCGGGCGGCGCCACGAGGAGGCGAGACTCGCTGCGCCCTCCCCGCCGAGCACGCGCAGCACCGGCTCGCCGGACGCCAGGCACAGCGCGTGCGGCGTCCCCTCCGGATAGACGAGGGACTCCCCGGTCGGGAACGTCGCGTCCCAGGCCGGATCCTGGTCGTCGAACCCGATCGCCATCCGGCGCAGCTGCGGGCCGTCGGGGTCCTGCGGCCCCTCGTCGGCGTCGATATGGCTCTCCAGCAGCATCAGGGCGCCGGAATTGCAGAAGTGCGGGACGAGCACGTCCATGAGTCCGCGCGCCAGCAATTCGAGGTCGAGCGTGGAGCCGATCCGCGGGAGCGCGTCGTCCAGCAGGGCGCGGCGGATGACGGCCGGGTCGACGAACCGGTCCGCGAGCGGCACCGGCACCTTCACCACGGCCAGCGCCGCGATCTCGGGCGCGCCGCCGCTCATCGGGTGGACGGTGACGACGGCGTCGAGCATGCCGCCGACCGGGGACTCCACGGCGAGCATGGCCGTGCGCTCCCGCCCGGCCCTCAGCGCCTCCAGCAGCGGCCTGCGCGCGCCGGGAATGACCTCGTCCAGCCGGGCGCCCAGGAGGGCGTCCCCATTCGGGCACAGAACCGCAGCGGCGTTGCGGTCGAACTGGAGAATTATCCCCGACGAATCCATGCCGAGAATGAGAATTCGGGTGGACGACTCCATCGCTCGATTATGGGACATGGCGGGGCTCGATGAGGCCGATACGCGCGGGGAATCCGCCCCTTACCGATGCGCACGGGTCTCGGCCGGGAACTGATGCCGGGCCCGCTTCCTTACGGGGCGGTGCGGCGGGCCTGATTCCTCGATCGGGGTCCGCGCGGCGGACAGGTCCGGCGGTCAGGCCTTCCCGAAGACCTGCGGCGGCGGGACGGGCGCGACGATCTCCTCGCCGTCGCGCAGCGGCGCGGCGCCGGCGCAGAACGCCGCGAGGTCGCCGCCCTCCAGCAGGCGGGCGCGCACGGCGCCGCCCGCGGCGCGGCGCGTCAGCTCGGCCACGGGCAGCGGCTCCCGGGACGCGGCCACGATCAGGTTCCCGAAGCGGCGGCCCCGCAGCACGCCCGGGTCGCCCATCAGCAGCGCGTGCCGGAACACCGACCGGACCGTCGCGGTCACCCGGCGGGCGAACGGCAGCCGGAAGCCGTCGGCGACGTTGGCCAGGTAGACGCCCCCGGGGCGCAGCACGCGCGCGGCGTCCAGGACGAACTCGCGGGTCGCCAGGTCCGGAGGCATCGACGCCCCGGCGAAGGCGTCCATCACGACCAGGTCGTCGGCCTCGTCCGCCAGGGCCGCGATCCCCGAGCGCCCGTCGGTGATCCGGATCCGCAGGCCGGGGACGCCCTTGACCGGCAGCTGCTCCCGGACGACCTGCACCAGCTCCGCGTCCGGTTCCAGCACCACCTGCCGCGAGCCCGGCCGGGTCGCGGCGATGTAGCGGGGCAGCGTGCATCCGGCGCCGCCGATGTGGACCGCGTCGAACGCCTCCCCGGCGAGGCCGAGCGAGTCGACCACGTCGCCCATCAGGCGCATGTACTCGAAGTCGAGGTAGGTGGGGTCGGACAGGTCCACGTACGACTGGGGGACGCCGTCGACGAGCAGCATCCAGCCGCCGTCGCGGTCGGCGTCGCGCAGCAGCTCCGCCTCCCCGCCGGCGATCTCGTAGGTTCGCGGACGGGGGCCGTGCCTGCCCTTGCGTGCCATGCCCCCCACCCTACGGATTGCGGCCCGAGAAGCCCGCGACACCTCAAGTCTGCTCGGTCAGGTCCGTCAGGGCGGTCTCCGCCGCGAAGTGGCAGGCGCTGGGGTGGGCGGAGCCGTCCCGCTCCTCCAGGGCGGGCACCTGCTCCGCGCAGATGTCGCGCGCCTTCCAGCAGCGGGTGCGGAACCGGCAGCCGGACGGCGGGTCCAGCGGCGACGGCGGCTCCCCCTCCAGCCGGATCTGCTCCGTCCAGCCGGGCGCGTCCGGGTCGGGCACCGGGACGGCCGACAGCAGCGCCTGCGTGTACGGGTGGGTCGGGTGCTCGTAGATCTGGGCCTCGTCGCCGGTCTCGACGACCTTGCCCAGGTACATCACGGCGATCCGGTCGGAGATGTGGCGGACGGCGGCCAGGTCGTGCGCGATGAACACGTACGCCAGTCCGAGCTCGCGCTGCAGCTCGGCGAGCAGGTTCATCACCTGCGCCTGGACGGACACGTCCAGCGCCGACACCGGCTCGTCGCACACGATGACGTCGGGCCGCAGCGCCAGGGCGCGGGCGATGCCGACGCGCTGGCGCTGCCCGCCGGAGAACTGGTGCGGGTAGCGGTTGACGTGCCCGGGGTCGAGCCCGACGAGCTCCAGCAGCTCCTGCACGCGCCCGCGCCGCTCGCCCTTCGGCGCGACCTCCGGATGGACGGCGAACGGCTCCCCCACGATGTCGCCGACCGTCATCCGCGGGTTCAGCGAGGAGTAGGGGTCCTGCATCACCATCTGCACGCGGCGGCGCAGCGCCCGCAGCTCCGCCTTCGGCAGCGCGAAGATGTCGCGGCCGTCGAAGCGGACCGTCCCCGCGGTGGGGCGCTCGGCGGCGAGCAGCAGTTTGGCCAGCGTCGACTTCCCGCACCCGGACTCGCCGACGACGCCGAGGGTCTCGCCGCGCCACAGCTCCAGGTCCACCCCGTCCACGGCCTTGATCTGGCCGACCGCGCGCTTCACCACGACGCCGCGGGTCACGGGGTAGTGCTTGACGAGCCCCTCCACCCGCAGGATCGGGTCCTCACTCGGCTCCGGCACGGTGCACCTCCTCGGCGAAGTGGCAGGCCGCCTCGTGCCCGGGGGCGACGGTGACGAGCGGCGGCCGCTCCGCCGCGCAGAGCGCCTCGGCGCGGGGGCAGCGCGGCTGGAACGGGCAGCCCGGCGGGAGCGCGGCCGGGTTCGGCGGCGCCCCCTTGATCGGGACGAGCGGGCCGCCGCGCCGGTCGAGCCGCGGCACCGAGGCCAGCAGGCCCCTGGTGTAGGGGTGGGCGGGCCGCGCGTACAGCTCCCGGGCGGGCGCCTGCTCGGCGACCGACCCCGCGTACATGACGACGATCCGGTCGGCGACGCCGGCGACGACGCCGAGGTCGTGGGTGATCAGCACCATGCCCATGCGCAGCTCGTCCTGCAGCCCGGCCAGCAGCCGCATGATCTGCGCCTGCACGGTGACGTCGAGCGCGGTGGTCGGCTCGTCGGCGATCAGCACGTCCGGCTCCAGCGCCAGCGCCATCGCGATCATGATGCGCTGCCGCATGCCGCCGGAGAACTGGTGCGGGTAGTCGCCGAGCCGCTTGGAGGCCGAGGGGATCCGCACCCGCTCCATCAGCTCGACGGCCTTCGCCGTGGCCTCCCGGCGGCCGAGCCCCCGGTGCACCCGGAACATCTCGCGGAGCTGGTCGCCGACCGTGAAGACCGGGTTCAGCGCGGTCAGCGCGTCCTGGAAGATCATCGAGATGCGGTCGCCGCGGTAGGCGCGGCGCCGCCGCTCGGGCAGGCCGAGCAGCTCCTCGCCGCGCAGCCGGACCGAGCCGCGCTCGACGCGGGCGGGCGGGACGTCCAGGATGCCCATCACGGCCTGCGCCGCGACGCTCTTGCCCGATCCCGACTCGCCGAGGATCGCGAGCGTCTCCCCCTCGGCGAGGGTGTACGACAGCCCGTTCACCGCGTGCACGTCCTGGTCCCGCACGCGGAACCGGACGTGCAGGTCCTCGACGCTCAGGAGCGGCGCCGGCGGCTCCGGGGCGGGAGCCGGGTCGTCCTTCAGGTCCGTGGTCATGTCTCGGCTCACCGCAGCTTGGGGTCGAGGGCGTCGCGGACGGCGTCGCCGAGCATCAGGAAGCTCAGCACCGTCGCCGACAGGAACAGCGCGGGGAAGATCAGCAGGTGCGGGTGGTCGACGAAGGAGTCCTTCGCCTGGTTGAGCTGGAGCCCCCAGGAGACCTCGGGGTACTGCAGGCCGACGCCGAGGAAGTCCAGCGTCGCCTCGCCGACGATCACGTGGCCCACGTTGAGGGTGGCCACCACGATCACCGGGGCGATCGCGTTCGGCAGGATGTGCCGGATCATGATCCGGCGGTCGGACGCCCCGAGCAGCCGCGCCGCCTGCACGTAGTCGGCGTCGCGGACGGAGATGACCTGCCCCCGCATGATGCGGATCATCGTCGTCCAGCCGAGCAGGACCAGCACCAGCGTCATCGCCCACACGCCGTGCGAGGGGAACGCGACCAGGATCACGGTGGCGCCGAGCACGAACGGCAGCCCGAAGAAGACGTCGGTCAGCCGGGCGATCAGCGCGTCGACGATGCCGCCGTAGTATCCGGCGAGCAGCCCGAACAGCAGCGCGATCAGCAGCGCGAAGACGGTGACGGCGACGCCGATCAGCAGCGTCGGGCGGGCCCCGTGCACGACGTGCGCGTAGTAGTCGCAGCCCGCGAGGTCGGTGCCGAACCAGTGGTCGCCGGACGGCCCGAGCTTGGCGTCGTTGGCGTCGCAGCCCTCGTTGACCCCCGTGGCGGTGAACAGCCGCGGCGCCACGGCCATGACCGCCACGAGCGCGAGGACCGCCGCCGATCCCCAGAAGAGCCAGCGGCGCCGCAGCTCGTGCCACGCGTCGTCCCACAGCGAGGCCCGGCCGATGGCCCCGCCGGCGACGGCGACCGCGGCGGCGCTCGTCCCCGGGGCCCCGGCGCCGGGCGCCGCCTCCGGCTCCGCGCCCGGCGGCCCCGCGTCCGGCTGCTTGATGGTCATGCGCTCCCTCACTCGTACCTGATCCGCGGGTCGAGCACCCCGTACAGCAGGTCCACGACCAGGTTGACCAGCAGGAAGATCAGCACCAGCAGGGTGACCGCGCCGACCACGACGGGCCCCTCCTTCAGCTGGATCGACTCGAACACCTGCCCGCCGATGCCCGGCAGGTTGAAGATGCCCTCGGTCACGACCGCGCCGGCCATCATGTTCCCGAAGTCGACGCCGAGATAGGTCACCACCGGGATCAGCGAGTTGCGCAGGGCGTGCCGGCCGACCACCCGCGCCCGCGACAGCCCCTTGGCGTTCGCCGTCCGCACGTAGTCGGCCCGCAGGTTCTCCGCCAGGCTCGTGCGGGTCAGCCGCGCCACGTACGACAGGCCGAGGGAGCCGAGCACCATCCCGGGCAGCAGGTAGGACATCGGCCAGCCGTCGTCCGTCCCCGCCGTGGGGAAGATCTGCCAGTGCAGCCCGAACAGGAGCTGCGCGACGTAGCCGAGCACGAACACCGGCACCGCGATCACCAGCGTGGTCCCGCTGAGGACGAGGGTGTCGGCGAACCTGCCGCGGCGCAGCCCCGCCCAGATGCCGAGCAGGACGCCGACGACCAGCTCGAAGACCCAGGCGGTGACGGCGAGCTGCGCCGTCACCGCCCAGCGCCCGCTGAGCATCTCCGACACGCTCTGGCCGGTGTAGTTCTCGCCGAGGTCGCCCTGGAGGAGGCCCCACATGTACTTCGCGTACTGCACCAGCAGCGGGTCCTTCAGGTTGTAGCGGTCCCGGAGGACCTCCAGGACGTTGTCCGGGACCGGCTTGTCCCCGGCGAGCGCCTGGATCGGATCGCCCGGCAGCGCGAACACCATCGCGTAGATGAGCAGCGTGGTGCCGATGAAGACGGGGATCGCCTGCAGGAGCCGCCGGAGGACGTAGCGCCACATCGCCGGCTACTTCACCGTCACTTCGGTGGCGATCAGGCCCGTCGAGAACGGGGTGATCGTGACGTTGTCCACCCGCTTGGAGCGGCCGCCCTCGCCCGCCCACGTCCACAGCGGGATCATCGGCATCTCGCGGATGGCGACGTCCTCGGCCTGGTTGTAGAGCGCGTAGGCCTGCTGCTGGTCGGACGTCTTGTTGGCCTTGGCGATGAGGTCGTCGAACTCGGTGCTCTTCCAGCCCATGCGGTTGCCCGCCGAGCCCCACATGTTCTCCAGGTAGTTCTGCGGGCTCGGGTAGTCGGCCTCCCAGTTCTGCCGGTAGGGGCCCTTCTCCTTGCGGTCGCTCAGCAGGGAGAAGTAGTCGGACGCGGGGACCTGCCGGAACTGGATGTCCTTGATGCCGAGGTTGTCGCGCAGGGAGTTGGCGACGATCCGCATCCACTGGGCGTAGGTCGGCTGCGCGTTGGAGAAGTACAGCTCCAGCGTCCCGGAGAACCCGCCGGCCTTGTCGAACAGCTGCCTGGCCTTGGCCGGGTCATAGGTGCACAGCTCGCCGCAGGCGTTGGCGCGGTGCCCGGGAATGATCGACGGGATCAGCGAGTCGGCCGGGAAGTAGCTGCCGTTGAAGACCGCCTTGTTCACGCCCTGGCGGTCGATGGCCATCGAGATGGCCTTGCGCAGGTCGGGGTTGGCGAACCGCTTGTCGAACACCGGGAGGCCGAGGTAGTCGGTGGTGCTCATCTTCCGGGCCAGGAACCGGTCGCCGAGGAGCCGCTTGGCCTCGGGGACCTTGGCCGACGGGATGGTCTGCAGCACGTCGATCCGGCCCGCCCGCAGGTCCGTGTAGGCGGTGTCCGCGCTGGAGTAGCTCTTCCAGGTCACGCCCTTGTTCTTCGGCTTACGCGTCCCGGTGTAGCCGGGGAACGCGACGAGCTTGACCTGCTTGTTGCGCTCCCAGTTCCCGTCCATCATGTACGGGCCGTTGCCGATCGGGTGGTCGTCGAACGCCTTGGGGTCCTTGAGCCCGGCCTTCGGCATCGGCGCGTACGCCGGGTAGGTCAGCAGCAGCGGGAACTGGCTGAACGGGTCGTTCAGCGTGACCTTGAGCGTGTTCTGGTCGACGACCTCGATGCCGGAGAGCTTGTCGGCCTTCGGCTTCGCGTTCTCGTCCTCGGGGTTCAGGTCCGCGTACCCCTTGATGTACGAGAAGTAGTCGTTGGCGCCCATCGCGTTCGGCCCGTAGGCGGCGTTGTTCCACGCGTCGGCGAAGCTCTGCGCCGTCACCGGCTCCCCGTTGTGGAACTTCTGGCCCGCCCTGACCTTGATCGTCCAGACCTTCTGGTCGGCGGAGGTGACCGACTCGGCCGCCAGCGGGACGGCCTTGCCGTCCTTGGTCAGGTCCATCAGGTTGTCGAACAGCTCGGTGATCACGTCGAAGGCGTAGCTGCCGGTCGTGTTGGCGGGCATCAGGTGGTCGGGCTCGGAGTGGCCCACGGTGAACGTGCCGTCGCTCGCCTTGGCGTCGTCCCCGCCGCAGGCCGACAGGCCGAGTGACGCGGCCAGCGCCACCGCCGCGAGACCCGCGACGTTCAAGCGGAGACCCCTTCCGGCACCCCTCAGGCTGGTCATGCTCCTCCTCGGCCGTGTCGTTCGGCGCACGGGCTCTTGGCCGCCCGCGGTCCTTGGAACGCTCGCAGCGTCGTACTCAGCCTGGCAGTTCGGATATGGCGCTGACGGAGTCGAAACCGGATCGAGACGAACTTGATCATTCGTTGACACGGGTCGGCGAGGGAGCAGAATGAAGCCTCGTCGCGGAAGGGGAGCGGGGGCAGCGGTGGGCTTCGAGCAGGCGGGCCGGACGGCCGGCGGCACAGAGGACGGCACGGCGGACGGGACCGGAGGCGGCCGGGCCGGCGCCGAGGCGGCGGCGATCTGCGCCGACCTCATCAGGTTCGCCACCGTGAACCGGGGCGAGGGGGTGGCCGAGCCGGAGCGCCCGGCCGCCGAGCACGTGGCCGGGCTGCTGGACGAGGTGGGCGTCGAGCCGACGATCGTGGAGTCCGCGCCGGGACGTGCGAGCGTGCTCGCCCGCGTCCCCGGCGCCGACCCGTCACATCCGGCGTTCCTGATCCACGGGCATCTGGACGTGGTCCCCGCCGATCCGGCCGACTGGACCGTTCCGCCGTTCTCGGGCGAGGTGCGGGACGGGTGCGTGTGGGGGCGCGGCGCCGTCGACATGAAGGGCAGCCTCGCGATGACGCTTGCGACCGTGCGGGCGCGGCTGCGCGAGGGGCGGCGCACGCGCGGCGATCTGGTCCTGGCCTTCCTGGCCGACGAGGAGTGCACCGGCGAGCACGGGTCCCGGTACGTGGCGCGCGAGCACCGCGGGTTCTTCGAGGGCTGCACGGAGGCGATCAGCGAGTCCGGCGGGTTCAGCGTGGACGCCGGCGGCGCGCGGATCTACCCGATCGCGACCGGCGAGCGCGGCACGACCTGGATGCGGCTGACGGCGCGCGGGACCGCCGGGCACGGGTCCAAGCCCGCGCCCGACAACCCGGTCGCCGAGATCGCGCACGCGGTCTCCCGGCTGGCCTCCTACCAGTGGCCGGTCCGGCTGACCCCGGGCGTGCGGGCGCTGCTGGACGGGCTCGCGGACGCCCTCGGCACGTCCATCGACCACGACCGCCTCGACGCGGAGGCGGCCCGGCTCGGCCGCGCCGGGCACCTGTTCGCCGGGACGATCCGCAACTCGGCGAACCCGACCCGGCTCGACGCCGGCTACAAGGTCAACGTCGTGCCGGGCACGGCGACCGCGCAGGTCGACGGCCGCTACCTGCCCGGCACGGGCGAGGAGTTCCTCGCCACGGTCGACCAGCTGCTCGGCCCGAAGGTGACCCGCGAGTTCATCAACTACGAGGAGGCCCCCGCCGCCGACCCGGCGGGCCCGACGTTCGCCGCGCTCGCGGACGCGCTCCGCGCCGAGGACCCGCTCGCGCGTCCCGTGCCGTACGTGATGGCCGGGGGGACCGACGCGAAGTCGTTCCACCGCATCGGCATCACGAGCTTCGGCTTCGCGCCGCTGCTGCTCGGCCCCGAGCTCGACTACTTCGGGATGTTCCACGGCGTGGACGAGCGGGTCCCGCTGGACGGCCTCGCCTTCGGGACCCGCGTCCTGGACCGCTTCCTCGACACCCGTTGAGGGGGCAGGGGGTTCCGGTGCGCGGCCGCCGGAACCCCCTCCGGCCTCTCCCCCGTCACCGGGACTTCTGATAGCTCCGGAGCGAGTGGACCGCGAGCCCGACCGCGGCCGCGGTCAGCACGAGCAGCCATCCGCCGTGCGCCGCGACGGAGGACCAGTCGGGATCCTCCGCGAGCGCGCCGCGCGACGCGTCCAGGGCCCAGCTCACCGGGTTGCCGGCCGCCACGTGCCGCATCCAGGACGGCATCAGGCTCTTCGCCATGAACGCCGACGACAGGAACGTCAGCGGCAGCAGGAGCATCACGTTCAGGCCGATGATCGTGTTGCGGTCGCGCACGAGCAGCGCGAGCGTGTTGGACAGCGCGGCGAGGACGACCCCGATCAGCACCGACGCGGCGACCAGCACGGCCACGCCCGCGGGGCCGCCGGGGTAGTGCGCGCCCGCCGCCCGGCCCAGCGCGATGATCACGAGCGACTGGAACGCCGTGCTGAGAGCCTGCTCGATGACGCCGGCGTTCGCGATCGCGCCGCGCCGCACCGGCGTGACGAGGAACCGGTCGAGGGTGCCGCGCTCGATCTCGTCCATGGTCGCCATCCCGGCGAACGAGTTCAGCGAGACCGCGTTCATGACCACCACGCCGGGCACGATGTAGTCCAGGTAGGACTGCCCGCCGAAACCGGGCAGCTCGGCCACCTTCCTGAACAGCTGGCCGAAGAGGAACAGCCAGATCATCGGCTGCGCCAGCGTCATGACGACGACGGCGGGATTGCGCACCAGCGCGGTCAGCCGGCGGTGCGTCATCCACCAGGTCCCGGTCACGAGCGCGGTCATCGGGCACCTCCGGCGGTCTCGGCGGGGGCAGGGGCGTCGGCCGGCGCGAACCGCCGTCCGGCGTAGCGCAGGTACACGTCGTCCAACGACGGCCGCGCGACGGTCGCCGCCGCCGCGGGGACGCCCGCCTGGTCGAGGGCGGCGAGGACGGCGGGCACGGTCGACGCGCCGTCGTCGGCGCGGGCGCTCAGGCGCGGCCCGTCCAGAACGATCTCGCGCACGCCGGGCAGGCGGCCGAGTGCCTCCCGCACCGGCGGCTCGGGCGGCGCCTCCCGCCACTCCACGTGGACGGCGTCGCCGCGCAGCTCGCCCTTGAGGGAGTCGGGGGTGCCCTCCACCACGACGCGGCCGCGGTCGACGATCGCCAACCGCCGCGCGAGCCGGTCGGCCTCCTCCAGGTAGTGGGTGGTCAGCAGGATCGCGAGCGCGTCGTCGCCCGCCAGCCGCGCGATCTCGGCCCACAGCGACGCGCGGGCCTCCGGGTCGAGGCCGGTGGTGGGCTCGTCCAGGAACAGCACCCGCGGCCGGTGGACGAGGCCGAGCGCGACGTCGAGGCGCCGCCGCATCCCCCCGGAGTAGGTCTTCACCGGCCGGTCCGCCGCGTCGTCCAGCCCGAACCGGGCGAGGAGCTCGGCCGCGCGGCCGCGCACCCGCGCCCCGCCCATCCCGTAGAGGCGGCCCTGCAGGACGAGGTTGTCGCGGCCGCTGGCCTCGGGGTCGGCGCCGGACCGCTGGGACACCACGCCGATGACGCGGCGGACCCGGTCGGGCCTGCGCAGCACGTCGTGCCCGGCCACGGCCGCGGCGCCCGCGTCCGGCCGGACCAGCGTGGTGAGGATCTTGACGGTGGTGGACTTGCCCGCCCCGTTGGGGCCGAGCAGCCCGAGGATCTCGCCCGGCCCGACCGTGATCGACAGGCCGTCCAGGGCCCGGACGTCGCCGGGGTAGTTCTTCACGAGGCCCTCGGCCTCGATGGCATGCGCCATGTTCTCCTCCGTGCCAGGAAACGTGCCGCACGAAGGGCCCCGGATAGGCTGGTGTCGCGTCACGCCGCCAGGGCCCGCCTCGCGCGGGTTCTCGGTGGTGGTCCGGGCCCGGCGGCGGTGTTGCAGCACCGCCGCCGGGCCTTCCGCTCGCTAGTCCTCCGGGGCTCCCCTCTCCGCCAGCTCGGCGATCTCGGGCGGCATCTCGCCGGTCGCGTGGAAGGAGCGCCACAGGTCGAGGTGCGGCAGCGTGCCGTCCTCGATCTCGGCGAGGAAGCCGCGCACCCACGCGGCCTCGGCGCGCCGCATCGCCAGGTCGTACTCGGCCTCCAGCAGGAAGAGGCGCGGCACCTCCTTCTCGCCGTCCAGGACGGCCTGGTCGGCGGCGATCTCCTGCTCCATGGCGTCGAGGCGGCCGCGCAGCAGCGCCGCCACCTCGTCGGGGCCGAGCGCGCCGAGGACCGAGAGCCCCGCCTCGAACCGCGGCCGCTCGCGCTCGGGCACCCCGATCAGCTCCCGGACCCAGTCGGCCAGCTCGTCGCGTCCCGCGTCGGTGATGCCGTAGACGGTGCGCTCGGGCCGCGCGCCTTCTCTGGCGCTGCCCTGGACGGCCAGGAACCCGTGCTTCTCCAGGTTGCCGACCACGGTGTAGAGCGAGCCCCACTTGATGTCCATGTCGCGGTCCTTGCCGCGGGCGCGCATCAGGGACGCCATCTCGTACGGGTGCATCGGCCTGGCGGAGACGGTCGACAACACGGCGAGCCCCAGCAGGTTGCTCACCTTGCGCCGCTTGGTCATCCCGCCTCCTCGTGAACGAGTATTCGCACACGAATATCGCATCCGCGGCCGCCTCCGTCCACCCCCGATGCGCGCGCACCCGGTGCGGGTAGAGATCGGACGTGGACTTCTCCAGTGCGGCCGACGACCTGTACGGCGTCCTGCCCGCCGACTTCGTGGAGACCCGGAAGCGCCTGGCCCGGGAGGCCAGAAAGGAGGGCGACGCCGCGCTCGCCAAGCGGATCGGGGCGCTGCGGCGCCCCACGCTCTCGGCATGGGCGGTGAACCTCCTCGCGCGCTCGGCCGCGGACGAGATCGCCGGGCTGCTGGACGTCGGCGAGGAGATGCGGGCGGCCTGGGGCTCGGGCCGCGGCCTCGGGGACCTGGAGCGGCGACGTGCCGGGCTCGTCGCGTCGCTCGTGCGGACCGCCGGCCGGCTCGCCGCGGAAGCGGGCGGCGCGCTGCGCGAGCAGGCCGTCCGCGAGGTGGAGGACACCCTCCAGGCGGCCACCGTGGACGCCGGCGTCGCCGAGGAGGTCCGCGAGGGACGGCTGTCGCAGCCCCGCAGCCACTCCGGTTTCGTCCCCGCCGGGTTCTCCGCGGCGCCCGCGGACCGGAAGGAGCGCGCGAAGGCGACGCCCGGGGAGCGGCCCGCCCGGCAGAAGCCGCCGCCCGAGAGGAAGGCCGAGCCGGCGGGGAAGGCGGAGCCGGCGAGGTCGAACGTCACGCGCACGAGCGCCGCCCGCGCCAAGCGGGCGGAGACGCTGCGCAAGCGCGCCGAGCAGGCCGAGGACAAGCTGGCCGAACGCGAGGAGCGCGCCGACGCGGCCCGGCGCGAGATGCGGGAGGCGTCCGCCAAGGTGGGGCATCTCAGGCACGAGCTGGAACGGGCGATCGCCGAGCGGGACGCCGCGTCCAGAAGGGCGGACCGCGCCGAGGAGAATCGCGCCCGCGCGGAGGAGGCCGCGCGCGAGGCCCGCGAGACCGCCGCCGAGGCCCGCCGCGCCGCCGACCGCGACCCCCACCCCGGGCGCCCCGCCTCGAAGGCGGGGCCGGGGATAAAAGGGATGTCCGGGATGAAGTAGGTTCTTCCCGAACGTGATTCGACAATAGAGGGGGCACGCGGTGGCGGCACCGGTCGTGGAGCAGCCGACTGACTGGACCGAGCCGGGCGCTCATCCGGTGGCGCCGGGGGTGCACCGGATCCCCCTGGGCCTGCCGATCCCGTCGCTGCACGCCGTCAACGTGTACGTCATCGAGGACGCCGAAGGCCTCGTGGTCGTGGACTCCGGCTGGGCCATGCCCGACACGGAGGCCTCGCTCCGAGGCGCCCTCGCCACCCTCGGGCACCGTCTGGACGATGTGGCGCAGTTCCTCGTCACCCACGCCCACTGGGACCACTACTCGCAGGCACTGGCGCTGCGCGAGTCGTTCGGGACGCGCGTGCGGATCGGGCGGGGCGAGCGGCCGTCGATCGAGGCGTTCGACGCTCGCCGGGGGCTGCACCCCCGGCAGGTGGAGCTGCTGCGCCGGTGCGGCGCGGACGAGGTGGCCGACGAGATCGCGGGCAGGCCCGTGGAGCGTTCCGAACGGGACGTCCCGCACACCATGCCGGACGCGTGGCTGGACGACGGGGAACGCGTCGCCCTGACCGGACGGGGCCTGGACGTGTTCGCCACCCCCGGGCACACGCGCGGCCACGTCGTCCTGCGCGACGCGGCGGCCAGGCTGCTGTTCGCCGGTGACCACATCCTGCCGCACATCACGCCGTCGATCGGGCTGGAAACCGAGCCGGAGCCCAAGCCGCTGCGCAGCTACCTGGAGTCGCTGCGGCTGGTCCGCGACATGCCCGACACCGTGCTGCTGCCCGCGCACGGCCCCGTGCGGCCGAGCGTGCACACCCGGATCGACGAGCTGCTGGAGCACCACGCCGAGCGGCTGGACGCCGCCGCCGCGCAGGTCCGCGCCGGGCGCGCCACGGCCTTCGAGGTGGCGACCGCGATGCCCTGGACCCGCCGCAGGCGCAGCCTCGGCGACCTGGACGCGTTCAGCCGGATGCTGGCCGTCCTGGAGATCGAGGCGCATCTGGACGTCCTCGCCGACCGGGGCGTGCTGGACGCCCACGAGGAGGGCGGCGTCCGCCGCTACGCCGCGCGGGGCTGACTCCCCGGTCCGGTCGTGTGCCCGCGGGGAGAACGCCGCCCCGCCGTCGGCCGCCCGGAACCGCCGGGGTTACGCTGATCTTCGATCCCCCGGCGGAAGGAGCGGCGATGACGGTCGCCCCCGAGTTCACTGCGATCACCTCCCCGGCGGAGCTGCGCGAACTTCTCGGCGCGCCCATGCGGCGGGCGATCGACAAGGAGCGGGTCGCGCTGCACGAATGGGACCGCCGGTGGCTCGCCCGGTCCCCTCTCTGCCTGATCGCCACCAGTGACGCCGCCGGGAACTGCGACGTCTCCCCCAAGGGCGACCCCCCGGGCTTCGTGCACGTGATCGACGACACGACGATCGCCATCCCGGACCGTCCCGGCAACCGCCGCGCGGACGGGTTCATGAACGTGCTGAGCAACCCGCACGTCGGCCTGATCTTCCTCGTGCCGGGGCGCGCCGAGACCCTGCGGATCAACGGCCGGGCCACGCTGGTCAGGGACGCGCCGTTCTTCGGCGAGATGGTCGTCAAGGGGCACCGGCCGGCCCTCGCGCTCGTCGTGGACATCGAGCAGATCTTCTTCCACTGCGGGAAGGCGCTCATGCGATCCAAGCTGTGGAAGGCGGAGTCGTGGGATCCGGAGGCGCTGCCGCCGCACGCCCGGATCGTCAAGGACGTCCAGTACACTGAGGAGAGCGTCGAGGAGCTCCGGGAGTACTACAGCGAGGCGAACTACAGCAAGAAGCTCTACCAGGCCTGAAACGGCGGCCGGGGCGGCGGCGGAAACGGAACGACCCCCGCGCGGTCCGCGCGGGGGTCCTTCTGCGGTGCGACCCGGTCAGCCGCTCTTGCGGCGGAACTGCCGCTGGTGGTCGGCGCGCTCGTGGGTGCCGCGCACCTTCGAGCCGCTCCGGCCGCCGGCGCCGGCGTTCTTGCTCTCCGCGCCGCGCTTGCGCTCCAGGGCCTCCCGGAACCTGCGCTTCACCTCGTCCTCGCCGTCTTCGGGCGCTCCTGCGGAGTCGGCCATGCGGACCTCCAGCTCTTGTATGGGCACCCCTAGCGTCACACACCCCGCGGTGGACGCGGGCCCGTGCACGCCGAAAGATCGCCGTGGGAGATTCCAGCATAAACCGGCCATCGGCAAACGTTCTCTCCTAGGGTTTGTGCACGTGGAGCCCCAGACGCCGCAGGCCGAGCCCGTCCCCGCCCATCCGCCGCTGGAGGCGCTCGCCGTCCAGCCGCTGCTGAACCGCGACTACGAGTCCCGGCCCGCGGCGTTCTACGAGCGGCTGCGGGCGGAGTACGGTCCCGTCGCGCCGGTGGACGTCCTCGGGGTGCCGGCCTGGCTCGTCATCGGCTACACCCAGACGCTCGACATCCTGCGCGACCACCGGGGGAACTGGAGCCGGAGGGTCGGCACCTGGCGCGCGTACCGGGAGGGCTCGGTCCCGGCCGACTGGCCGATGCTGCCGGTGGTCGAGTCCGACAACTGCGGGTTCCGCGACGGCGCCGACTCCACCCGGCTGCGCGGCGCCTGGAGCGAGGGGCTGCGGCCGTTCCAGGACCGGAGCCGGCCGGAGGCGAAGTCGCTGGAGCTGGCCGTCCGGCGGTACGCCGACGAACTGCTCACGGTGATCTCCGAGAGCGGCGGCCGGTCCGGTTCGGCGGACCTGTCGGCGCAGTACGCGCGGCCGCTGCCGCTGATGGTGATCGGCCGGCTGCTCGGCTCGGAGGCCGACGAGGGCGACGAGCTGATCCTCGACCTGTGGCGGGTGACGGACGCGGGCCCCGACGCCCAGGAGGCGTCGGCCCGGCTGATCGCACGGGTCGCGGACCTGTGCGCGGCGCGGGCCGCCTCCCCCGCCGACGACCTGCCGTCCTTCATGCTCGCCGCCGTGCCCGACCTGACCGCCGAGGAGCTGACCGGCGAGATGGCGATGATGACCGGCCTCGTCGGCGACGTGACGGGAACGCTGATCTGCAACACCATCACCGAGGTGCTGATCGGCGAGACCGGCGCCCGCGACAGCCTGTCGGCCGGGATGATCCAGGAGGCGATCAACCGGGCCGCGGCCGCCAACCCGCCGATGGCGAACCTGGCGTTCCGGTGGGCCAAGGCCGACGTGCGCCTCGGCCGGTTCCAGATCGCGGCGGGCGACCCGGTCATGGTCTCGCCCGCCGCCGCGCACCAGGACCCGGCCTTCGCCGCGGGCGGGGCGCCCGACTCGATCTACAGTTCGCGCGCGCATCTGGCGTGGAGCGCCGGCCCGCACGCCTGCCTCGGCCGCGACCTCGCCACCACCATCGCCACGATCGCGGTGGAGCGGCTGTTCGAGCGGTTCTCCGGCCTGCGGCTCGCGGTGCCCGCCGACCGGCTCGTGTGGCGCTCGTCCCCGCTGATGCGCGGCCTGCGGTCGCTGCCGGTCACCTACGAGCTGGCCGGGGACCCGCCCGAGCCGCGGCCCGCCCCCGCCGCCGAGGAGGCGGCCGAGCAGGAGGCGCCGGACGAGGGAGGGCAGGCCTCGCTGGTGCGGCGCGTCCTGCGGATGATGCGGCTGTCGCAGTCCTGACCGGCCCCGTCCTTCGCGGAACGCGCCGGGGTCACCCGGCGGCGGGCTCCCCGATGCCGTCCACCTCGACGGTCCACACGCCGTCCATGACCTCGGTCAGGGTGAGCCGCAGCACCAGCGCGGAGCGTCCCTCCCCCGCGGTCCACAGCGGGAACGCCACGCGGAAGGCGCGCTCCCCGCCCGACACCTGCTCGACCCCGGACACCTCCAGGTCCGCGAAGGCGTCGTCGGGCGGGCTGATCAGTTCGCGCCCGGACGCGGTCACCGCGTCGGCCATCTGCGAAGCGCTCAGCCTGCGCCCCTCGGTGAGGGTCTCGAGCTCCTCGTAGTCGCCCCGGACCAGCAGCCCCACCACGACCCGGACCGCGTTCACGCCCTCTTCCGCCAGCATGCGCCACACCGTACCGCGCCGCCGCCGCGAGACCGCCCGCATGTTTGGACACGCGCGCCTGGGAACGTTCCGTCCGGTAGACGGCAGGGAGGAAGAGATGCCAGACAAGAGCGACAAGCACGGCGCGAAGCTCGACGAGGAGATCGGCCGCGAGACCCAGGGCATGGTCAGCGGCGGCCACCCCACGCACGCCGAGGAGTTCAAGGAGACCGAGCCGTTCTCGAACGACTACCCCGCCGACCCGGCCGCGGCCACCGCCGGGGACCGGGAGGGCTCCCCGCCCGGGATGAGCGCGCAGGACGTGGAGGGCCGCAGCGCCCTGGCCCGGATGCTCAGTGGCGTCCGCTACCCGGCCCGCCCGAACGAGCTGGTCCGGCACGCGGCCGAGGGCGGAGCTCCGGACGGGGCCCTCGACCAGCTGCGGACGCTGCCGAAACGCGAGTACGAGAACGTCGCCGACGTGGCCGAGCAGCTCGGCTACGGCCGCGAGGAGCGGCGCTACTGACGGGCACTGGACGGGCGGTGCTGACGGGCGGTGCTACCGAGCGTGGCTGCTGATCTCGGCGCCGCGCCCGCACCACCGGCCCAGCGCGTCCCGGATCGCCGCGGCGCGGCGATCCGGGGCCGTCTCGTCGGTCGCCCAGGCGATGTAGCCGTCCGGGCGCACCAGCGCGGTCGTGCGCGTGGCGCCGCCGGCGACGGCGCAGTGCACGCGCCCGGCCCACCGCTTCGTCGCCAGGTAGGTCACCGCGGGGTCGTTGGCGGCGACGACCAGGACGAATTGTCCGTCCCCCAGCAGCCGGAACAGGCTGCCCGCGCCGCCCGCGAGCGGGACGTCCGGGGCCCGCCTCCCGGTCAGGGGATGCGAGCCGCGCGGCGCCGGGTAGGCGATGTCGATGCCGGAGACCGCGGCGGCGATCCGCCGCGCCGCGGGCGGCACGCGGGTCGCCGCGAACGCTGCCGCGGCACGGGCGGCCCGCGCCCAGCGAGGCTCGGCGAGCGTGAACCGCAGCAGCGCGCCGCTCCTGCGCAGGACGACCCTCCCGACGGGATGCCGCTCCTCGTGGTAGCTGTCGAGCAGCCATGACGGCGCCCACCCGTGCAGTTCGGCGGCCAGCTTCCACCCGAGGTTCGCCGCGTCCTGCATCCCGGTGTTCATGCCCTGGCCGCCCGCCGGCGAGTGGACGTGCGCGGCGTCCCCGGCGAGGAAGACCCGTCCCACGCGGTAGCGCGGCACCTGCCGCTCGTCGCTGTGGAACCGGGACGTCCAGCGCACGTCCCGTATGCCGTGGTCGGTGCCGAGGGCGCGGCGGGTCACCTCGCGGAGCTCCTCCATGTCGACGGGTTCGGAGTCGGGCGCCTGGTGGCGGCGGTTCCACGCGACCACCCGGTACCAGCCCTCCCCGAAGGGGGCGACGAACGCGAACGCGTCGCCGACTGCTCCCGCGGTGAGCGCGTCCGCGGGCGCCTGGTCCAGCCGGACGTCGGCGAGCATCACCGACCGCACCACCGCGCGGCCGGGGAACGGCAGCCCGAGCGCCCGCCGGACGGTGCTGCGGACGCCGTCGGCGCCGACGACGTAGGACGCGCGGAACGTCCGCGTCGCGCCGTCGGCGGTCCGTGCGTCGACGTCCACGCCCGCCGCGTCCTGGCGGAGCCCGACGGCCTCGACGCCGTACACGATCTCCGCGCCGGCGGCCACGGCCCGCTCCTTCAGGACGCGCTCGGTCTCGTACTGCGGCGTGACGAGGACGTAGGGGAAGCGGCCCGGCAGCCGGGACATGTCGAGGTCGGTGGAGCCGAGCAGCCGCAGCCGCCCGGCGCGCGTCCCCGTCGCGACCAGCTCGTCGGCGACGCCGCGCGCGTCCAGCATCTCCAGGGTGCGGGCGTGCACGGCGAACGCCCGCGTCAGATCGGTCGTCTCCTCGGCGCGGCACTCCAGCACCGTGCAGCCGACCCCGGCCACGGCCAGGTCCCCCGCCAGCAGGAGGCCCGTCGGGCCCGCCCCCACGATCAGCACGTTCCCGGTCGACCCGTCGGTGGGCGGCATCATGCTCCCCTCTCGCTCGCATCCGGCGGCCCGGATGCCCGGCGCACAGGACACTTCCCGCGAACCGCCGCGCCTCACATGGCGGCAGCCCCTGCGGCGGCGGGGTTCTCAGCCCTGGACGCGGCGGTCGCGCCCCGCCCACTCCCGCTCGCGGAGCTGGAATTTCTGGATCTTCCCGGTGGACGTCTTGGGCAGCTCGGCGACGAACTCCACCGTGTCCGGCGCCTTGTAGCGGGCAAGGCTCTCCCGGACGTGCTCGACGAGTTCGGCCTCGGTGGCGGTGCGCCCGTCGCGCAGGACCACGAACGCCTTGGGGCGCTCTCCCCACCTGTCGTCCGGGACCGCGACGACGGCGACCTCCAGCACGGCCGGATGCGAGTCGATCGCCCGCTCGACCTCGACCGTGGAGATGTTCTCCCCGCCGGAGACGATGATGTCCTTGGACCGGTCGCGCAGTTCGACGTAGCCGTCGGGATGCCGGACGCCGAGGTCGCCGGAGTGGAACCAGCCGCCGCGGAACGCGTGCGCGGTGGCCTGCTCGTCCCGGTGGTAGCCCTTCATGACGTTGTTGCCGCGCATGACGATCTCGCCGAGCGTCGTCCCGTCGGCCGGGACGTCGTTCATGTCGTCGTCGACGACCCGCAGCCCGTCGGTCTGGATCATGCCGACGCCCTGCCTGGCCAGCAGCCGGGCCCGGTCCCCGGCGGGCAGTCCCGCCCAGCCGGGCTGCGGCTCGCACACCGAGTAGGGCCCGTAGGTCTCGGTCAGCCCGTACACGTGCACGATGTCCGCCCCGAGCCCCTCCATCTGCCCGATGATCGTCGGGCTCGGGGGCGCGCCCGCCGTCGTGACGGTCAGCGGCCGCTCCAGCGGGTGCGCCTGCGCCGCGTTCGCGATCGCCACGAGGACGGTCGGGGCGCCGTTGAGGTGGGTGACACCCTCGGCGTCGATGAGCCGCCAGATCTCCGCGGCGACGACGGCGCGCAGGCACACCTGCGTCCCGCCGATCGCGGCGAGCGCCCACGGTGTGCACCAGCCGTTGCAGTGGAACATCGGCAGCGTCCACAGGTAGACGCTCTCGGGCGTGTGCCGGGAGTGCACGACCTCGCCGAGCGCGTTGAGGTAGGCGCCACGGTGCGTGTAGACGACGCCCTTGGGCCGTCCCGTGGTGCCGGACGTGTAGTTGATCGAGATGGCGGCGTCCTCGTCCCGGACGGCCCAGGGCAGCGGGTCGTCCGAGCCGCGCGCCAGCAGCTTCTCGTAGCCGATGCCGCCGACCGCGGGGTCGGGGTCGGCGCCGGCCGCGGGGATGGTCACCGCCAGGGGCAGGTCTCCCGCGAGCGGCGCCACCGACGGATGCAGTCCCGCGTCCACGACCAGCGCCTTCGCCCCGGAATGGTCGAGGATGTAGCGGATCTCGTCCGGCGCGAGCCGCGTGTTGATCGCCACGAGCACGGCCCCGGCGAGCGGCACGGCGAAGTGCGCGACGAGGAGCTCGGGGATGTTGGGCGCCAGGTAGGCGACCCGCTCCCCGGGCTCGATCCCCGAGGCGCGCAGCGCGTTCGCCAGCCGGGTCGTCTCGGCGGCGAACTCCGCGTAGGTGGCGCGCCGGTCCCCGTGGGCGTAGGCGGTCTTGCCGGGGAACACCTGCGCCGACCGTTCGAGGAACGCGAGCGGGGTGAGCGCCGTGCGACCCGGGCCGTTGTCCATCGGGAGCCTCCGGTGCCGTCGGATTGGCCTGCGTCTCCAGGATCCCACGCGCACCCGTCCCGCCCCCGCACGGCGGCTAGCGCTCGGCGTTTCGGGTCAGGATGGAGACCGCCCTGACGGTGGCGTACCCGCGCCACTCCAGTTCGGCGGCGGGCGAGTAGGACGCGAAGTCGACGCGCCATCCGCCGTCGTCCTCCTGCATGCCGTCGAGCCGTCGAAGCTCGGCGGCCACGACGTCCGGCTTGAAGAGGGACCGGGCGGGGCGCCCCGGGAAGGGCGCGAAGTCGAGCGGGCGCAGCGTCTCGTCCTCAAGACCGCCCTCCACGTGGACGAGGCCGTCGTCCGGGATGTGCTCGCCGAGGAACGCGACGGCCTCGGTGTCCTCCACGGCGTCGGCCAGCCACATGGCGAACTGCGCCTCCAGGGCGTGCAACGCGTCCCTGCCGCGGAGAGAGCCGAGGCAGTAGCGGGTAGCGCGGTCGAGCCAGGGGTGCTCTGCGACCGCCCGGTCGTGGGCGGCGACGCGCTGCGCCATGGCCGCGACCACGGAGGTGATCTGCAGGGACGACGTGCCGGGGTCCGCCTCCGCCCAGAACGGCGCGCAGCCCGCGGGATCGGGCATGCCCAGGGCGAAGGGCAGACCGCCGTCGGGCAGTGTCACGGATTCCAGCCAGTCGCAGAGCGCGACCGCCTCCGGTGCCGTCACCGGCGCGACTTCCTCGAAGACCTCGAACGCGTGCAGCGCGGGGCCCGGCTGGCTCGTCCGCGACCGCAGGTCGGGCTCGAGGCCATGGCCGTATCCGCCGTCGGGGTTCCGGTAGGCGTTGAGCGCGGCGAGCAGCGCGTCCCGGTCGCCCTCCCCGGTCAGCAGTTCGAAGCGGCGGCGGTCCAGGGGACGCGCGTGCATGGCCATGAAGTCGGAGGCTCTGGTCAGATCCATGCCTCAAGCCTGGCCGCCGCGAGTGCGCCCGTCTTGTAGGTTTCGGCCATCACCAGGTAAGGAACAGCTCTCTGGGCGAGCGGTGGATCAGGCTCGGCAGCATCTCCACCGGCTCCTCCACGCGCAGGCCCGGCAGCCGCGCGGTCAGCTCCTCCAGCGTGACGCGGACCTGCTCACGGGCGAGTTGCGAGCCCGGGCAGGCATGGACTCCGTGCCCGAACGCCAGGTGCCGCGCCGGCTCGCGGGTGATGTCGAACTCGTCGGGACGGTCGTGGGCCCCTGGATCGCGTCCGGCGGCCGCGAAGGCGACGAAGACCTCGGCGCCCGCGGGCAGGTCGGTGCCCGCCACCCGCACCGGCCGGGTCGTGACCCGGCGGAACCCCTGGATGGCCGTGTCGTAGCGCGCGGCCTCCTCGACGGCCGCCGGGACCAGCTCGGGCCGGGCGCACAGCAGCTCCCACTGCTCCCGGTTCCGCAGCAGGTGCAGCACCGCCGTCCCGATGAGCGCCGTCGTCGTCAGGTGCCCGGCCAGCAGGATGTTCTGCAGGTTGGAGATGAGCGTGCCGTGCGGCTCGATCGCGCGCACCATCTCGCCGCACAGGTCGTCCCCCGGCTCCCGGCTCCTCACATGCGCGTCCAGCACCCGCTTCATGTCCGCGACCCGCTCCGCGGCGGCGACCTGCTCGTCCGTGCTCATCGGCCGGAAGACCAGGTCCTCCGCCCGGTAGCCGCCCTCGATGAGGGCCGGCACCTCGTCCGGGTCGATGCCGAGCATGTGCCCGATCACCTCGCCCGGCAGGACGCGCGCGTACCGTCCCATCAGCTCGACGCGGTGGTCGCCGGCGAAGGACGCGACCAGCTCCCGAGCCCGGCGTCTGATGAACGGGAGGGCCGCGGCGGCGCGCTTGGGCGACAGCCCGCGCGTCAGCGGCTCGCGCACCCGCCGGTGGTCGTCGCCGTCCGCAGTGAGCACGACGGGGCGGCCCTGCGGCAGCGACCGCAGCACGGCGACCGCCTCGGGCCCCGGCACCACGTCCGGGCGCAGCGCGTTCGCCGAGGAGAACGTCTCCGGATCGCGCAGCACCGCCCGCGCGTCGGCGTGCCGGGCGACGAGCCAGGCGTCCAGCTCGGGGACGAAGGTCAGCCCCTCGGCCTCGCGCGCCCGGGCGTAGAACGGGTACGGATCGGTCCGGTCGAACTCCACGGCACCCCCTTCAGCTTCCGATCGCCACCGTAGGAATCTGATCAACACCGTAGGAAAAGGAAATGCGGCGCGGGAAGGCTCCGGCCTAGCCTGGCCGGATGGACGTGAGTTTCGAGCGGACGGGTGAACGCCGCTACGCCACCGTCGTCAGGCTTCCGGGCCGGCACCCGCGCCGGATGGATCCCGCCCCCGGCTACGACGACCAGATCCCGCACGACCTCGTCCACTACCTGGTCGAGGCGGAGATGGGCCTCACATCCGGCGTGTTCGGACGCGCCGCGGCGGGGGGCGGCGGCGGCTTCAACGAGACGGTCGAGGCGCCCGGCGACGCGCGGCGCCGGGCCAGGGAGCAGCGCCGGCTGAAGAAGCGGGAGGCCTTCCTCAACCGGTCCGACCCCGGCGACATGGGAAGGTCGGAGCACCTGGCGGGCCTGTGCGACCTCGCCTGGCGCCGCCGCGCCGGCGCCCGGACCCCCGCGTGGGCCGAGCGGCGGCCGATCCCGCCCGAGGACAGGCCCGCGGTCGACCGCGTCCTGGCCCGCCTGGACGAGCTGGTGCCGCTCTGGCGCGACCTGCCCGTCGGCGGGTCGCTCACCTTCACCTGGCCCCGGACGACCCCGTCCCCCGTCCTTCCGTCCTAGCCCGCCCGCAGCGACAGGCCCAGCGTCCGGAACTGCTCGACCGGACGGTGGTAGCCGCGCTCGATGTGGTGCACGCCCCGGAGCGTGGACGGCCCCTCCGCGACCGCCGCCGCCAGGACCGCCGAGAACCCGGCCCGGATGTCGGGCATGGTCACGTCGCCGCCGCGGAGCTTGGTCACCCCGCGTACCACCGCCGAGTGCAGCGCCGCCGTGTCGTGGTACCGGCAGGCGGGGCCGCCCAGGCACGTGTCGTAGACCTCGATCTCCGCGCCCATGCTCTGCAGCGCCGGGACGTAGGCGAGCCGGTTCTCGTACACGGTCTCATGCAGCACCGACATGCCGTCCGCCTGGGTGAACAGCACCATCAGCGGCGTCTGCCAGTCCGTCGCGAACCCGGGGTGGGTGTCGGTCTGCACCGCCGCGGGACGCAGGCCGCCGGGCGCGGACGCCATGATCCAGTCGTCGGTGATCTCGAACTCGGCGCCCATCCGGGTCAGCGTCGTGATGGCGGTGACGAGCCGGTCCTGCTGGCACCCGTGCACCCGCACCTCGCCCCCCGTCACCAGGCCCGCGACGAGGTAGGAGAACGCCTCGATCCGGTCGCCGCCGAGCCGCGTCTGCGCGCCGCTCAGCCGCTCGACGCCCTCCACGACGATGCGCCGGTCGGGGGCGAAGGAGATCCGCGCGCCCATCCGCTGCAGGAACAGCGCCAGCTCGGTGATCTCCGGCTCGGTCGCCGCATTGCGGATGACGGTCTTCCCCTCGGCCCGCACCGCCGCCAGCAGCACCGTCTCGGTGGCGCCGACGCTCGGGTACGGCAGTTCGATGCGCGTCCCGACGAGGCGCGTGGCGTGCGCGTGGATCCCGTCGGAGGCGAGCGACACCTCGGCCCCGAACGCCCGCAGCGCCTCCACGTGGAAGTCGACCGGCCGCCGCCCGATGGGGTCGCCCCCGACCAGCGGCACGAACGCCTCGCCGGCCAGGTGCAGCAGCGGGCCCAGCATCAGGATCGGGATGCGGTTCAGCCCGGTGAACGCCTTGCCGACGCTCGGGTCCGACACCGGCCCCGGCACGACGGTCACGTCGCCGCCGGACCGCTCCACGGTCATCCCGACGTGCTCCAGCATCCCCGCCGTGATGCCGACCTCGCCGACGTCCGGCGCGTTGCCGATCGTGCTCGGCCCGTCCCCGAGCATCGCGGCGACCATGTGCTTGCTGACCGCGTTCTTCGCCCCGCGCACGGTGACGTCCCCGCGAAGCGGGCCCGACGGCTCGATGTGCCACAACTTCTCAGTCACCCGAGCAGCCTACGGCGTCCCGGACGGCCGCCCACCGATTTCGTCGCAACCCCGGCACCCCGTCCGGTGACGCGGATCACCGGGTCAGGGCCGGTCGGCCAGCAGATCGGCGGCGAAGCCGAGGAAGGCCGCCCCGCTGAGCCGCTCCAGCCGCCGCCTCAGCGACGGGCGCCGCAGCCGCTCCCCCATGGCCGCGGCCGCGCCCGACACGAGCCAGAACCAGATCGCCAGCTCGGCCACGTCGATCGCGGTGAACAGCGTCGTCATGCCGAACACCGGCGCCCCGTCCGGCATGAACTGCGGGACGAGGCTCATGTAGAAGACGCCCGCCTTGGGGTTCAGCAGGTTGGTCCCGATCCCGGCACGGAAGGCCGCACGCCGTCCCGCGGCCACGACGGGCTCCGGGGGGTCGTCCTCGACCTTCCGTCTGGCCCCCAAGAGCGCCCTCGCCCCGAGCCAGACCAGGTAGGCGGCGCCGCAGACCCGCACCGCGGTGTAGGCGACGTGCGAGGCGGTCAGCAAAGCGGTCAGGCCGACCGCCGTCGCGAGCCCCCACACCGCGCATCCGGCCATGATGCCGAGCGCCGCGGCCAGCCCGCAGCCGCGTCCCCGCACGGCGGAGGTCCGCAGCACCAGGAACGTGTCGAGCCCCGGCACCACGTTGACGATCATCGCTGCGACGGCGAAGGCGAGTGCGGCCGTGATCATGAGCGAATGCTACGACGCCCCTGACGGCCGCACCGCGCCCCCGGCCTCACGCGGTCACAGGATGCCCCGCGCGGCGAACGCCTCCCGCGCGGACCGCGCGGCCGCCGCGCCGTAGAGGCGCTGCGCCGCCGCGACGGTCGCCTCGGCGGCGGCCTTGAACGAGGTGTCCGGCGCGAACGCGAACTGCGCCTCGACGATCAGCGTGCTCGCCTTGGAGTCGCCGAGCGACCGGCGGATGTCCCAGAGGGCCCGCGACCAGATCTCACCGTCGGCGTGGACCTCACCGCGAACGTCCTCGGGGTAGTGCTTCGTCCCGTCCAGCCTCCGCAGGCAGTGCGTGGGCCCGGACGTGTAGGAGACCGAGTCCCAGTCGGCGACGCACGGCTCCGGGGTCTTGGTCGGTGTGCCGGTCGCCCAGCTGGTGACCGCCACCGCCAGGTAGTCGCCGAACGCCTCCCCGATCGCGCCCGACTCCAGGTTCGTGCCGAACCCGGTGACCTGGCCGTCCTGCACGGAGTGGCCGTACTCGTGGACGATCACCTCGGCGTCCTCGGCGTCGTCCACCCCGCCCTTGCCGAGCGTGATGTTCGCCTTGTCGGGGCGGAAGAAGGAGTTGTCACCGCCGTACTGGTTGATCCGCACCTCGATCTGCCGCTGGTTCACCGGGCGCAGACCGGACCCGAACCCGAGGTGCTGCAGGTAGCGCTGCGCGGTCGTCACCCAGTAGTAGCCCATCACCTGCTCGAACTGGTCGGAGTCGCGGTGGTAGGCGGGAAGCGCGCCGCCGTCGATCCGCGCGGCGCTGCCGGTCTCGCTCTTGACGCGCACGTACCGGCCGGTCAGCGAGCCGGACCCGTCGAGGTCGGTGAGGGTCACCTGCCGGTAGGCGGGCGCGAGGGCGGCGTAGTCGGCGTCCTTCGCGTCGGTGAGGGACTGGTCGCCGAGCTGCTGGACGGGATTGGGGTAGAAGGCGGTTCCGGTGGCGGTCGCACCGAAGTCCGCGGCGGACGCCGCCGGCAGCGCGGCCATGAGGGGAAACGCGGCCACGGCCGCCAGGGCGAAACGTCGTGTGTTACGCATGGGCGGACGGTACGGCCAGGCCCCGCAGGGGGACAGGTCCAATCCGCGCCGGATCCAAGTCTGTCTGGCATCGCCCGTTGGCGGCCCCGAACACTGGCGACGTTTGTGCTGGTGCCCGCACCGACGGCAGGAGTAGCAGGCCGCAGGCGAATCCCGACCCCGCGGGGCGAACGTCTGACCTGCGGGGCGGCGGCCGCGCCGGTGCGAGTGTGTGGGTTGGCACCGGCGCGACCATGATCCCGACCGTGGTCGAGCGGTCCAATTCTGCCGCATCCCAGGTTGCACAGGGGTTGCGCCGCCACCAGATGTCGCCGACGCCACAGGAACCTCGCCGCGGGGTTGACGGGCAGGGGCATGTCGCGGAGCTTCAAGGCGGACAGGTGACCATCTCAGCGACAGCCGCGAGGAGCCACGTGACGTCGACCGATCACCCGCGCTACCCGTTCCCGTGCCAGGACGTCCCGGTCGACGGGCATCGCCCCGACGATCCGATGGGGCTGTCCCCTCTCTACGAGGGGCTCGCGCCCGTCACGCGGGTCCGCCTTCCGGAAGGACACGAGGCGTTCCTGGTCACGGGGCACAGGGAATGCGTGCGCGTCCTGCGCGAGCAGGACACGTTCCGCCGCGCGGGAGCCGACGCGATCCCGCCTTACCCGCCCACCTCCCCGACGATGCTGGCACGGGACGGCCAGGAACATCGCGTGCACCGGGACCTGGTCGGCAACGCCTTCGCACCCGCCCGGATCGGCCGGTACCAGCCGACCGTCGACCGGCTCACCACCGGCCTGCTCGACTCGCTCGTCCGGGCGGGCGACCCGATCGAGGTCAACGAGCAGCTCGCCATGCCCCTCACCCTCGGCGTCATCGGCAGCGTGATGCACCTGCCGGACGACGACCTGCCGCTGTTCAGGAGGTGGGGTGACATGTTCCTGTCCACGGGCGACGACCGCGCCGCCGAGAACGAGCGCGCGGTGCTGGAGATGAGCGGGTACATGGCCGAGCGCCTCGGCGGACTCATGGCGGACGCCGAACCCCGCTCCGAGGAGGGCGGCCTCCTCTCCGTGATCGCCGCCAACGCTGTCCGCCGGCGGACGGCCCTGGAGGAGGCGGCGCTCCTGGCGGCGAGCGTCGTCATCGCGGGATGGGAGACCACGGCCGCCGCGATCGCGGGCTTCCTGTTCCGGCTGCTCACCACCCGGGAGGACGGCGGCGAGACCCTCTACCGCCTTCTCGCGGCCCATCCCGATCGCATCTCCGGCGCGGTCGAGGAACTGCTGCGCACCACCCCCGGCACCGCGTTCGAATCCGCGCAGCCGCGCCGGGCCGTCCGCGAGGTGGAACTCGGAGGCGTCCGGCTGCGCGAGGGCGACCTGGTGATTCCGGCGATCGACCGCGCGAACCGCGATCCGGGCGTGTTCGAAGGCCCCGACCGCATCGACCTTGAGCGCGCCCGGAACCCCCACCTCGCCTTCGGAGCCGGCCCCCATGTGTGCCTGGGCGCACCGCTGGCCCGCCTGGAGCTGACCACCGTCCTGCGCGAACTCACCCGCCGCTTCCCGGATGCCCGACTGCATCAGGCGCCGCACGACGTCGTCTGGAACACCGTCACGTTGATCCGTCATCCTGCGGAGCTCTGGCTCGACCTCCATCCGCCGGAGCGGGCCGGGTGACCGTATCCTGGCCACCATGATCGATCCCGCGCCCGAATGGGAACAGCGCATGGCCGGCCTCTGGGGCGCCTTCGACGACCACGAGCCCGCCGACTTCCTCGGGAAGGTCCAGGCCCTGACCGCCGAGCTTCCGCCCGGCGACGCCGTCGGCGAGTACGAGCTGGCGTCCGCGCACGACTCGATCGGCAACGAGGCGGAGGCCGCCGACCACTACCGGCGGGCCTTCGCCGCCGGACTCCCCGAAGCGCGGCGCAGGCAGGCCGTGATCCAGTACGCCAGCACGCTCCGCAATCTCGGCCGGGCCGAGGAGAGCGTCGCCCTCCTGACCGCGGAGCGGGAGGCCGGCTCGGACGAGCTCGACGACGCCGTCACCGCGTTCCTCGCGCTCGCGCTCACCGACGTCGGCCGCGAACGCGAGGCGACCGGCCTGGCTCTGGACGCCTTGTCACGCCATCTCCCCCGGTACAACCGCTCGCTCTCCAACTACGCGAAGGCCCTGACACAGGACGACCCCACCGATTAGGTGTTGCATTCCGCAAGGTTGTTGACGCGGACGATGGTTGGTGGGCCGTTCAATGCGGTGCGCCCCGCGGCGGTGGCCGTAGGCGTGCCCGAAAGCCGACCAGGGCGACTGTGCGTGGGTACTGCTGGGCAGGGTCAGATGTAGCCCATTCCTCCAGCAGGGTGCGGATTGCTGTCCCTCCTCAAGGCCCCCGGGAACTGATCCGGCACAGAACTGGCCTAACGGCTCGACAACACGACGCAGACCGCGCGGAAAAACCTGGACCGCCCTCGAAACCTGGACCGCCCGCGAGACATGGACCGGCTGCAGGACGTGGACCGGCTGCGCAAACTGGAATACCTGGCACACGCGACCGCCGGGGGCCGGGAGGCCGGGGGCCGGGCGACCGTCTGGGGCCGAGCCAACCTGCTCCCTCTGCTGCTCGACGACGAGAAGGCGGTCAAGGTGAGGTCGGGCGCGAACCGCCGCCGGGAGCTCAGTCGCCGTCGTCGAGAGAGGTCCGTGTGCGAACGCTCGCCAAGCTCGTACGAACTTCGGCAGAATGGCGGCGCAGCACCTTCTCCACCTCGGACGGGGACGTACAGCTCCTGTTTGGGCCGGGAGAGCGGCACGCTATCGGCGGTGCGCAACGCCGACTGCCGGTCGACGAGCGTGGGCCGCATGAAGGGCACCGAGCGCCTCACCATGCAGGGCCTCCGACGCGCACGGGGGCGCCACCGCGCGGAGACGCGGCGACTCTTTCCCCGCGCCGCGGCAGATTGGCGACGCTGGTCCGCAGAGGGCGTGCGCAACGCCGACTGCCGGTCGACGACCGCGGCCGCGGCCGCGTGAAGGGCACCGAGTACCCCACCATCGAGGACCCCCGACGCCCACCAGGGGCGCCACCGCGCGGAAGACGCGGCGGCCCTTCCCCGCGCCGGGACGGCTTGGCCGCGCTGGTCCGCGAGGGGGCGGGCGCAACTCGCCCCAGCGCTGCCGGGTCCGGCCGGCGCAACAGCCCGGCGCATCGCCCGTGCGCGCGGCCAGATCCCCGCGACTGCGGCATCGCGTGCACGCGCTCCGGTCGATGACCGTGCCTACGATGTGAGCGGCGGCACCGGTGGATCCCGAGATGCTGATCGCCATCGCCACGGGATGCCGGGACCATGAGGTGCTGCGGTTCGAGGGCCGATCGCACGAGGGACACTACGGTCACCGTGAGGCCGAGCCACACCGGCTCGTGCACTCGGAACGCCGCTGGTATCTGGTGGGCTGGGACATCAGCCGGCGGGACAGGCACACCTACCGTGTCGACCGGCCGCGGCTGAAGACGCCGAACGGGCCGCTTTCGTCGCAATCGGCCACCGCGCGGCGGTGACCGCACCGCAAAAGAACGAGGTCAAAGGTGAATCGACTCCCGAAATGAGAAAGGCCCCGCCGGTAACGGCGGGGCCTTCCTGCAATATGTGTCCGGCGGCGTCCTACTCTCCCACACGGTCTCCCATGCAGTACCATCGGCGCTGAAGGGCTTAACTTCCGGGTTCGGGATGGGACCGGGTGTTTCCCCCTCGCCAAAACCACCGAACGTCTCAACGCACCACCCACAAAAGGGGCGGGCAAATCAACGTCCGAACCATTCGGCTCGGTATCCAATTATCAAAACCGCGGTGCCCAGGTTGTTTTCTGGGAACCACACAGGGACGCG
>NZ_JBFARL010000042.1:0-46662 GCF_040674655.1 Actinomadura sp. NPDC049753
CGCCGCGCGGCCCGGCGCCCCACGGGACGCGGCGCCGGCCGCGGGGCCGATGTCGCCTTCGAGGGGCTCGTCGTCTCCGTCGCGGGCTTCTCTCATGCCGCCCCATGATGGCAAAGTGGCCGGGTTTCGGGAACCTGCCCATGATCAGCGGAAAGTTTCGATCCGATCGACCGTTCGGCGCGTCCAAAGTGAACGAGGACGGGAGAGTCGGGGGCCGCGGGGCAGAGGCGGGCGAGACACGGAAGCGAGGCGTGGCCATGGCGGGCGACGGCGACCGGATCCTGAGCGAGGATCGGCTGCGCGGGGTCCTCGACCTGTTCGAACGGCTGCGCGAGCGGCCGCCGTGGCGGTGGCGGGAGCGGCTGCGGCCCCTGCTCCTGCTGCTCGGGCCGGAGCGCGCCGCCTCCCACGCCGCCGAGATCCTCAAGTCCCGCTGCGAGGACGAGCGGGCCCCGGTGTCGCACATCGCCGCCGACACGCCCGCCACCGGCGTCGCGGGCGTGCTGCGGGAGGCCAAGCGCGAGCTGTCGCAGCCGAGCAGCCGCGCCCGGGGCGAGCCGGCGCTGCGCTTCCCGCTGCTGGAGATGGCGCTGTGGCTGCGCGACCTGCGGGAGATCCGGCTGGCCGGCGACCGCCCGCCGCCGCGCGGCGCCTCCTCGTCCGAGCGCGAGAACCACCTGCTGGTCCGGCGGCTGAGGCACCCGCCGGTCGGCGACAACGAGAACGCACGGCGCCGCGAGCTCAACCGGGTGATCCGGCGGCGCGGCCGGGACGTGCTGCGCGATCTTGAGGAGGTGCGCGGCAGGCCCGCCACCTTCTTATCGTTCCTGGAGCAGATCGCTCCCATCGGCATCGCCGCCGTCGCGCTGATCAGCGCCGGGACTGCGGCGGCGCTCGACCTCGCCTCCGCCGTGCTCGCGGCCGTCATCGGCCTGGCGTTCGTGACCGTGCAGATCGTCGCCCGGACGCGCGGCTGGTACGGGGTGCGGCGGTACGGCTGGTTCCTGCGCCAGCCCTACGTCGACCGCGACTCCACGGGCTTCCTCGGCTTCGCGCTCGGCGTGTTCGACCCCCGCCCGGTCGAGCCGGACGACCACGACGAGCAGCTCGACCTGCTTCTCGTCGCCGCGTTCCTGGAGGACCTGCGCCGCAACTACCGGCGCGACTACCGGCGGGCCGCGTGGGCCCGGGTCCGCTATCCGGTGCTGATCTTCGAGCACCTGTCCGCCGGGCATCCGGGGGTGGCGTTCGTCGAACTGGTCGAGCGGGTCCGCGCCGACGGCCAGGCGAGCGACCGGCCGCCGGGCTTCGACCCGCTCGTCGTCGTCGCCGGAGTCGACCCGGCCGCCCCGTCCGAGCCGTCCGACCCGTCCGGGCCCCGGCTGCTGGAGCGGCTCGCGCGGGCCGTCCGGGTGGACGTGGGCTCGGGCGAGCCGCAGAGCGTCATCGCCGCGCGCGGCCTGTGGGACCGCTACACGCGCGAGCAGCGGCGCGTCGGCGCCCTCGGATCGCGCCGCGAGCTGCGCGTGGACGTCACCCGCGACCCGGGCGGCGACCTGCCGCCCGTCCGGCCGGTGCGGCGCAGGCCCCGGCTCGCCCATCCGGCGCTGCCGTGGATCGCCATGGTCGCGGTCGCCGCCGCGTCCGTCTCGGTGATCTCCGTGCAGGCGGTGCGCTACTGCTCGCCGTTCGGCATCAGGCGGATGGCGAACGGCGAGTGCGTCGGCATCACCGACGGGTCGTTCCGCTTCGGCGAGGGCTCCGGCGGCGAGAACAACGACAACCGGCTCAACAAGGTCCTCGACCGGATCGAGTCGCTGAACGACCACGTCATGGAGTCCCGCAAGCCGTACGCGACCGTGGTCTACCTCGGCCCGGTGACCGCCGACCCGTCCATCAAGAACAAGCGGATCGACCTGCTCGCGGGGGTGCAGGGCGAGCTGATCGGGCTGGCGATCGCGCAGAAACGGTTCAACGACGCCGCCGAGGGCGACGACCTGCGGCTGCGGGTGCTGGTCGCCAACGCGGGCGCCAAGTTCCGCTACGCCGGGGACGTCGCCGAGCAGATCCGCGGGAGGGCGCTGAAGGACCGCTCGATCGTCGCGGTGATCGGGTTCGAGCAGAGCCGCCGGCAGACCCAGGAGGCGATCAGGCTGCTGGCCAAGTCGGCGCTGCCGCTCGTCGGCACCGCCAACAGCTACGACGGGACGGCGCTGCTCGACGGCGACGCCGGATACTCGCCGTACTACTTCCGGCTCGCGTCCCCCAACGCGCGGACCGCCCGGCACGCCGCGTACTGGGCGCGGCACGGCGACGTCGGCGGCAGGAAGGTGGACGACGCGGTCGTCATCTACGACGGCGATCCCGACGATCTCTACAGCGCGAACCTGGCGACCGACTTCCAGCGGTCGTTCCGGCCCGGCAAGGCGCTGATGCGCCCGTACGGGAACCCCGGCGAGCTGAACAAGTCGGTCAGGGAGGCCTGCCAGGACCAGCCCGACCTCTTCTACTACGCGGGGCGGTCGGACGAGTTCCGCTCGTTCGTCAACGTGCTGGAGCTCTCCTGCCCCAAGCGCCCGCTGGTCCTCGCCGACGACGAGATCGCCAAGTACGTCAGCGACAACGCCGAGGAGCTCGGCCGCAAGAACACCTTCGACCTGTACTTCACGCCGCTGGCCGCCCGTGAGGCGTGGACGTGGCGGTGGATCGGCGACCAGGCGCCGCAGACGTTCTACTCCGACTACGACCCCGGGGTCCGGGAGATGACCGACGACGAGGACGACCCGTCGGGGCGGCGCCCGTCCATCACCCGCGCCGCCGTCAGCTACGACGCGGCGACCCTCGTGGCGACCGTGGCGAGCAAGGTGTACTGGCAGGAGAAGGCGCTGCCGTCGGCGGGCTCGGTGTTCGCGGCGCTCAACGACCCCGACCACGACGTGCTGCGCAACGGTGCCAGCGGCGTGCTGCGGTTCGGCTCCCGCGGCGCCGGCCACCAGGTGATCGACCGGCCGGTGATCCTCGCGACGATCCGGCAGGACGGGACGACGGAGGTCAAGCAGGTGTGCGGCCGCCTCGTCGCCCGTGGGCAGGGCAGGGCCGACTGCCCGCCGGGGAAGGGGAGCGACGGCGCCGCCGTGAAGTAGCCCGGGCACGGCGGCGCGTGGCGGCGGGAACGCGGCGGCGCCTCCGAGCACGGCAAAGGCCCCCGGTTCGACCGGGGGCCTCAGGCGCGTCGGGGCGGGGGACCGGCCGGGTCAGCCGGCCTGGCGCTTGAGGACCTCCGCCGCACCGGCGACCTCGTCGAGGGAGCGGCTGCCGGGGCCGGTGTAGCGGGCGCTCGGCCGGACGAGGCGGCCGGTGCGCTTCTGCTCCAGGATGTGCGCCGCCCACCCGGCGGTGCGGCCGCAGGTGAACATCGCGGGCATCATCGAGGTCGGGACCTCGGCGAAGTCGAGGATGACCGCGGCCCAGAACTCCACGTTCGTCTCGATCGGGCGGTCCGGGCGGCGCTCGCGCAGCTCGGCCAGCGCCGCGTCCTCCAGGGCCTTGGCGGCCTCGAAGCGGGGCGCGTCCAGCTCCTTGGCGGTGCGGCGCAGCACGCGGGCGCGCGGGTCCTCGGCGCGGTACACGCGGTGACCGAAGCCCATCAGCCGCTCGCCGGAGTCGAGGATGTCGGTGACGACCTTGCGGGCGTCGCCGAGCTGCTCGACCTTCTCGATCATCGGCAGGACGCGGGCCGGGGCGCCGCCGTGCAGCGGGCCCGACATGGCGCCGATCGCGCCGGACATGCTGGCCGCCACGTCCGCGCCGGTGGAGGCGATGACGCGGGCGGTGAAGGTGGAGGCGTTCATGCCGTGCTCGGCGGCGGAGACCCAGTACGCGTCGATGGCCCGGACGTGCTTGGGGTCGGGCTCACCGCGCCAGCGGACCATGAACCGCTCGGTGATGGTCGCGGACTCGTCGATCCGGCGCTGCGGGACCATCGGCTTGCCGACGCCGCGCGCGGACTGCGCCACGAACGACAGCGCCGTCACCGACACCCGGGCGAGGTCGGCGCGGGCCTCCTCGTCGGAGATGTCGAGCAGCGGCTTCATCCCGTACGCGGTGGCGAGGGTGGGAAGGGAGCTCTGCACGTCCACCCGCACGTCCCCGGAGGTGACCGGGAGCAGGTGCGGGTCGGCCGGGGCCAGGCCCGGGGTGAAGCTGTCGTCCACGAGGAGTCCCCAGGCGTCGCCGAAGGAGACACGCCCGACGAGTTCCTCGATGTCGACGCCCCGGTAACGGAGGGCGCCGCCCTCCTTGTCCGGTTCCGCGATCTCCGTCTCGAAGGCGACGACTCCTTCGAGACCGGGTTTGAAGTCGGACATGTGTCGTCCTGCCTTTCGTCCCGTGTGATAAGGCGGTGCCGTGCCATTGAACCCTGCCGCCTTACTGACCAGTACCCCGGGGTCCTGCAAGTTGCACAGGGCTCGGGGTGAGAGGCTCTGACGCTGTGGATTCCCCAACGCCGGACCCCGCACGGCTCCGCAGATCCTACGAGGTGGGCGAATTGTCCGAGTCGGCGCTCCCCGCCGATCCGCTCGCCCTGTTCGCCGTGTGGTTCGCCGAGGTGCACGCCGCCGGGCTGGCCGAGCCGAACGCGATGATCCTCGCCACCGCCTCCGGCGACGGGGTCCCGAGCGCCCGGACGGTCCTGCTCAAGGGCTACGGGCCGCAGGGCTTCCGGTTCTTCACGAACCTGACGTCGCACAAGGGCCACGACCTCGCGGAGAACCCGCGCGCGGCGCTGGTGTTCCCCTGGCATCCCCTGTACCGGCAGGTGAGGGTCGCGGGGCCGGTGTCCGAGCTTTCGCGCGAGGAGACGGCCGCCTACTTCCGGACCCGCCCGTACGGGTCCCGGATCGGCGCGTGGGCCAGCGAGGACCAGTCGGGCGTCATCCCGGGGCGCGAGGTGCTGGAGCGCCGCTACGCCGAGGCGGCCGAGCGCTGGCCGGATCCGGCCGCGTCCCCCCACGGCGAGTCGGAGGCGCCGGAGGGGGACGCGGCCGGCGCCGTCCCGCTGCCGGACTTCTGGGGCGGCTACCGCGTGGAGCCCGAGTCGATCGAGTTCTGGCAGGGCCGCCGCGACCGGCTGCACGACCGGATCCGCTACCGGCGGGCGACCCCGGGGGGCTCGGAGGGATGGGTGACGGAGAGACTGGCTCCGTGACACCGGAACAGCAGCCGCCCCCCGCCGGCGGCGCCGACGCCTGCGAGACGGGCGGGCACGGCCGGTCCGCGGAGCAGGACGACGCCGAGCCGGAGAAACCCCCGCCGGTCGTTGGAACGGTCCGCCGCAGGCGGCTGCGAGGGCTCGCGATCGACACCCGGCCGCTCCGGCACCCGGCCTACCGGCGGCTGTGGCTCGGCCAGGGCGTGTCGTTCGTCGGGTTCCAGGTCACCGCCGTCGCCGTCCCCGTCCAGGTCTACGACATGACCCGCTCCTCGGCCTGGGTGGGCGCCCTCGGCGTCGTCAACCTCGTCCCGCTGATCGTCTTCGGGCTCTGGGGCGGCGCGGTGGCCGACCACATGGACCGCCGCAGGCTGCTGTTCGCCTCGTCCTGCGTCATGTGGGCGGCGACGCTGCTGCTGCTGGTCCAGGCGCTGCTGGGCGTCGGCAGCCTCGCGCTGATCATGGTCGTGGTGGCGGTCCAGGCGGTCGGGTTCGCGGTGTCCTCGCCCACCCGCAGCGCGATCGTCCCCCGGCTGGTCGACCGGCCGCTCGTCCCGGCGGCCAACACCCTCAACTTCACCGCGAGCCAGTTCGGAATGCTGTCCGGGCCGCTGTTCGCCGGCGTCCTGCTGGCCCACTGGAACTACGCGGCGGCGTACGCGCTCGACGCCGTGCTGTTCACCGTCGTGCTGTACGCGGCGCTCAGGCTCCCGCCGATCCCGCCGCTCGGCGACGTCACCGGCGCGCCCGGCCTCCGGTCGGTCTTCGACGGGCTCCGCTACCTCGCGACGCAGCCGGTGCTCCTCATGTCGTTCGTGGTGGACGTCATCGCGATGTCGGTCGCCATGCCGCGCGCCCTGTTCCCCGAGGTGGCCGAGACCCGGTTCGGCGGCGAGGGGGCGGTCGGCTACCTGTTCGCCGCGATCGCGGTCGGGGCGTTCCTCGGCGGGCTGTCGTCCGGCTGGATCGGGCGGGTGCACCGGCAGGGGATCGCGCTCGTGGCGGCCATCGCCGTCTGGGGGCTCGCCGTCGCGGCCGCCGGGCTGGCCGGCCGCCTCTGGCTCGCGGTCGTCCTGCTCGCCGTCGGCGGCGCGGCCGACCTGGTGTCGTCGGTCTTCCGCCAGTCCATGCTCCAGACGTACGCGCCCGACCGGATGCGCGGACGGCTCCAGGGCGTCTTCACCGTCGTCGTCGCGGGCGGGCCCCGGCTCGGGGACGTGCGGGCCGGGGCGACCGCGAGCGTCGCGGGCGCGACCGCCTCCTGGGTCGGCGGCGGGCTGGCCTGCGCCGCGCTGGTCGTCGTCGCGGGGTTCGCCGTCCCCTCCCTGCTCCGCTACGACACCCGCACCGCCGAGCCCGCTCCGGCCGAGGCCGTGCGGGTCGAGGACTGAGCCGCCGTCAGCGCAGGGCCGAGGCGGCGATCCTCAGGTCGTCCAGGAGGCCCTGGTAGACGTCCTCCCGGTCCTCGGCGCGCAGGACCGCCGACGGGTGGATCGTCGCGAGGAGCCGCGCGCCGTCCCCGGCGGGCGGCTCGTCCCCGGACTCCCGCCCGGCGGCCGGGGTGCCGACCGCCTCCAGCCCGGGCAGCGGGAGCAGCCGCCCGCGCTGCCTGGTCACCCGGAACGACGAGCCGAGCAGCGCCTTGCCCGCCGTCGCCCCCAGCGCCACGACGACGTCCGGGTCCAGGAGCCGCAGCTCCGCGAGGAGCCAGGGGCGGCACGCCCGCATCTCGCCGGCGTTCGGCGTCTCGTGGATGCGCCGCTTGCCGCCCTCCTGCTGCTTGAACTTGAAGTGCTTGACGGCGTTGGTGACGTAGACGTCGCCGCGCTCGATCCCGGCCTCCGCCAGCGCCCGGTCGAGGACGCGCCCCGCGGGGCCGACGAAGGGGTGGCCCTTGCGGTCCTCCTGGTCGCCGGGCTGCTCGCCGACGAGCAGCATCCGCCCGCCGGGAGAGCCTTCGCCGAAGACCGTGCGGGTGGCGTTGCGGTAGAGGTCGCAGCCCCGGCAGTCGGCCGCGGCGCGGCGCAGCGCGTCCAGGTCGGCCCGCTCCTCGGGTGTCCCGGGCAGGAACGGTTCCGCGTCATGGGAAGGTTTCGCGTTCATCTCGCGTTTCCCTGTACCCGGCTTCAGGGGGATATTCGCAGGGCCCGGCGACGTGGGGCCCGAGCAAGTAGACTCTTGCCCATAAGACTGGAGGGAGCTGTGACCTCACACGGCCTGATCGATACCACGGAGATGTATCTCCGGACGGTCTTCGAGCTGGAGGAAGAGGGGATCATCCCTCTTCGCGCGCGCATCGCCGAGCGGCTCTCCCAGAGCGGCCCGACGGTGAGCCAGACGGTCGCGCGGATGGAGCGCGACGGGCTGCTGCGGGTCGAGGGCGATCGGCACCTCGAACTGACCGACAGCGGGCGCGGTCTCGCGACGCGCGTCATGCGCAAGCACCGCCTCGCCGAATGCCTCCTGGTCAACGTCATCGGACTGCCCTGGGAGGACGTCCACATCGAGGCGTGCCGGTGGGAGCACGTGATGTCGGAGGACGTCGAGCGCCGCCTGGTCGCGCTGCTGGACAACCCGACCACCTGCCCGCACGGCAACCCGATCCCGGGCCTGGACGAGCTCGGCGGGCACGGTGACGACGCCGAGGAGCCGCCGCTCGCGGTGATGACCGCGGTGGCGAGCCCCCAGGGCGCGGGCGCGGTGATCCGCCGGATCAGCGAGCAGGTGCAGAGCGACAGCGACCTGATGCTTAGACTCAAGCAGATAGGGATACAACCGGGACGAGAGGTGATTCTCCGGGCGACCGACGACGGGGTGCGGGTGATCGGTGACGACGAGGACGACAGTCCCGCGACGGAGCTGTCACGCGGCATCGCCGAGCACGTCTTCGTCAGCAGGCGCTGACACGGTCGGCGTGTGCACCCCCGCCTCGACGGTCTATACCGAAGATCTCCATAACATCGCGCCTTTCGGGCGTATCCCGGCGGCGGGTTCGTCGTTCAATACGACGAGGCAACCACGTAGGACGTCCGCGCCGCGACGCGCGGTGGTCATCGGGGCGAGGATCGGGACTGGTATCGGGATGGGGAGATGAGCCACTGGGGGGAAGCGCCTGACGAGGCGCACCTGCCGCCCGAGACCGTCCTCGCGCAGATGGAGATGGCGGTCATCGTCTGCGACCGGTTCAGCAACATCATCTACGGCAACTCGTTCGCCCGGCAGCTGTTCGGCTTCGGCGGCGACGCGATCATCGGCCACTCCATCCTGTCGCTCGGCATCGCCGAGGAGGACCACGAGCAGGCCACCGAGCTGGCCAAGCACGTCCTCAAGGGCGGTGTGTGGGAGGGCACCTTCTGCAACCTGCGCGCCGATGGCACCACCGTGTACACGCGGGCGCACGCCGTCCCGCTGCGCCACCCCTCCGGCGCCGTCGACGGAGTGGTGATCTTCGCGCGCGAGGCGCTGCGCTCCAACCAGCGCGAGCAGGACCGCTACGGCCTCATGGAGCGGATCGGGGAGCGGCTCGCCGGGTCCCTGGAGCTGGAGAGCACCCTGCGCCGCGTCGCCGACACGCTCGTCCCGCAGTTCGCCGACCACTGCTTCATCGACCTCTACAGCGGAGACCGCCTCTACCGGCGGGTGTCGCGGCACGCGGGCGGCTGGGAGCCGCCGCCCGGCACCTGGGCGGAGGTCGGCGAGCCCGTCTCCTACCCGCCCGGCCACTTCAGCGCCAAGGCGATGGACCGCCGCGACGCCGTCCTCGTCGAGGACATGATCCAGCACCGGTTCACCGCGCCGAGCGAGTCGTCGCAGCGGCTCGGCCACGAGATGGGCATCACCTCGGTGATCTCCGCGCCGCTGCTGGTGCGCGGCGAGATGCTCGGCGTGATGAGCCTGGCGCTGTCGAACCTGTCCAAGCGCCCCGACCCGCACTATGACGGCTTCGACCGCGACCTGCTCGGCGCGATCGCCAGCCGGGTCGCGCTCGCCGTCGACAACGCGCTGCTGTTCGAGGAGGAGCGCGAGACCGCGCTCGCCTTCCAGAAGCACCTGCTGCCCGGCGACCGGCCGCCCCCGCTGGACGGCCTGCAGATCGCCTGGCGGTACGAGCCGGCGCGCCCCCTGGAGTCGCACGGGCACGGCATTCAGACGCAGGTCGGCGGCGACTGGTACGACGTGATCCCGCTGTCGGCCGGACGGGTCGGCCTCGTCATCGGCGACGTCGAGGGGCGCGGGGCCCGCGCCGCCGCCGTCATGGGCCAGCTGCGCGCCGCGCTGCGCGCCTTCGCCCAGGACGACAAGCCGCCCGCCGACATCCTGCGCAAGCTCGACGAGTGGGTCCGCACGATGACGCGGCCCGAGCGGATGCGGTCCGGCTGGAACAGCGACGACCTCGTCCGCCCGCCCCTGGTGTCATGCACCTACTTCGTCTACGACGCCTGGTCGCGGGTCCTGGAGTTCGCCAACGCCGGGCACGACCCGCCCCTGCTGATCGTCGACGGCGAGGTCGGCGAGCTGGACTTCGAGAGCGAGGGCGGCATGCTCGGCCTGCGCGCCCCCGGCATGGGCGGCGAGCTGCTGTTCAACGAGGAGTCGGCCGAGCTGAAGCCGGGCTCCACGCTCGTCCTCTACACCGACGGCTTGATCGACCGCCGCTCCAAGGACGACGGCGACTACCACACGCGCGAGGAGGCGCGGGAGATGGTCCGCGCCGCCGTCGCCGGGGTCGCCCGCGGCGGGGTCGAGGCGATCGCCAACGCCGCCTACGACGCGGTGCCCGGCGACATCGACGACGACGTCGCGATCGTGGTGATCCGCACCGCCGCCGAGGAGCTGGCGGTGGAGGAGCGCACCTTCACCGCCGAGCCGATCATGGTGTCGGAGGCGCGCCGGATGGCCTCCGACGCGTTCGCGACCTGGGGCATGCTCGACGAGCAGGCCGAGCTGGCGTGCCTGCTGGTGTCGGAGGTCGTCACGAACGTCGTCCTGCACGCCACCGCCACGCCGTCGCCGCGCCGCGAGATGGTCGTCCCGGTCCCGGCGGGTCCGCCGGGGCGCGGCGGGGAGCCGCTGGGCGCGCCGCCGGCCGTGCAGTTCAACACCGACTTCGGCGCCCTGGACGCCGACCCCTTCGAGGGCGGCGCGTTCGACGAGGACGACTGGAACCTCGGCGCCGACCTCGGCCGCCGGGAGCCGCCGACCAAGGAGTTCCGGCTGCGGCTCCGGCGCGGCGCGGACGCCATCTGGGTCGAGGTGTTCGACTCCGACATGCGTCTGCCGCGCATCCGCAGCGCGGGCGAGACCGACGAGGGGGGCCGCGGCCTCTACCTCGTCGACCAGCTCGCCACCCGGTGGGGCGCCCGCCCGACGTCCGACGGCAAGGCCGTCTGGTTCGAGCTGCCGCTGAACCCCGGGTGAGCCGGTGCGCGCCTGGGTGGTGGAGACACCGTCCCCGATAGAGGCGGGGCCACTGCGGCGCGCCGACCGCGAGACGCCCTCGCCCGGCCCGGGCGAACTGCTGGTCCGCGTTCTGGCCTGCGGCGTCTGCCGGACCGACCTGCACGTCGCCGAGGGCGACCTGCCCGTCCACCTGCCGGGCGTGACGCCGGGCCACGAGATCGTCGGCCGGGTCGAGGCCGCGGGCCCCGGTTGCCTGCACGGGCCCGGCGACCGCGTCGGCGTCGCGTGGCTGCGCTGGACGTGCGGCGCGTGCCGGTTCTGCCGCCGGGGCGCCGAGAACCTGTGCCCGTCGTCGATCTACACCGGCTGGGACGCGCACGGCGGCTACGCCGAGTACGCGCTCGCCGTCGACGCCTACACCTACGCGCTGCCCGCCGAGCTGGACGACGCGCGCGCCGCCCCGCTGCTGTGCGCCGGGATCATCGGCTACCGGGCGCTGCGCCGCGCGGCCCTGCCGCCGGGCGGGCGCCTCGGCATCTGGGGGTTCGGCGGCTCGGCGCACCTGGCCGCGCAGCTCGCGCTCGCCGAGGGCGCCGACGTGCACGTGTTCACCCGCAGCCCGGCCGCCCGCGAGCTGGCCCGCGAGCTCGGCGCGTCCTGGGCCGGCGACTCCTTCGACCCCGCCCCCGCCCCGCTGGACTCGGCGATCGTGTTCGCGCCCGCCGGCGAGCTGGTGCCCGCCGCGCTCGAACGCCTCGACCGCGGCGGGACGTGCGCCGTCGCGGGGATCCACCTGAGCGACGTCCCGTCCCTGGACTACCAGCGGCACCTGTTCCAGGAGCGCGAGGTCCGGTCGGTGACGGCGAACACGCGGGCCGACGGCGAGGAGTTCCTGACGCTGGCCGCGCGCCTGGACGTCGCCGTCACGACGCACGCCTACCCCCTGGACGACGCGGACCGCGCCCTCGCCGACCTCGCCGCTGACCGCTTCACCGGGGCGGCCGTGCTGATCGCGTGACCCTCGGCGCCGGGCGCCGGCGAGCCTCGCGGATGCCGCGCGTGCCGGACGGGTCGCCGCCGCGCCGCTGAACTCGGCGTCTCTGCGGGACCCGGGCCCCTCGCCGGCTCCGGACGGTAGCGGGAGGACCCTATTGACAGTGCGTCTCCTATGCCGTTGGATCGCTCCATACTCGCGAGTAGCCAGCTCGGGCCGGGCGACTCGGGAGGCCCCCCGCCGCGTTTCCACCCCAGCGAGAGGACCCCCGTGTCGTCAATGTTCAAGCGGCTGGCCGTGCTGTCCCTGTCGGCGGGCCTCGCGGCCGCCGCCCTGTCCGCCGCGCCCGCGGCGTCCGCGGAGACCGCCCCGAAGCCCAGCGCCCAGGCGACCGCGGACGGGCCGCCTGCGACGCTGGACCTGTCGGACTGCCCCGACGTCCTGCCGGTCGGCGCGGATCCCGCGAACTGGTACTGCAACGTGCTGGTGACCAGCGGCGGCAGGATGAAGATCGGCAACATCGACCAGCAGATCACCGCGCCGATGCGGATCACGTTGCTGGCCGGCTACGACCCGAAGACCGGCGCCGAGATCTCCAAGTTCGTGAAGATGCGGAGCACGGCGATGAGCGTGGCCGGCGGCGCCCTCGGCGTCCCCGGGACCGAGGGGATCCCGCTGTTCGCCCTGAAGGTGAAGCCCCAGTACGCCGGGAAGATCGACCTCGACATCCCCAACCGCAAGACCCGGCTGGCCCTGAAGCTGAAGCTCGTCAACCAGCTGCTGGGCGACACGTGCTACGTCGGCTCGAATGCGGCGCCGATCTCCCTCGACCTGGACCTGAAGGAGATCACGGGGGCCTCGGGGCCGGACGGCACGTTCTGGGTCAAGATCAACTCGACCGACGACACGTTCGCCGTGCCGAAGACCAACGGGTGCGGGTTCGCCGCGCCGATCGCGGACCTGCGCGGCGGCCTCCCGTCCGCGTCCGGCGCGAACCACGCGCAGCTCACCTCGTACTTCGGCGGCAAGGGGTACTCCGAGATGTACCCGAAGATGGGCGTCCGCAGGAAGTGACGGCCGCACGCTGACGACGGGCCCGCGCCGAGCTCCCCGGCGCGGGCCCTCGTGCTGCTCGGCCCGGCGCGGGGGCGGCGGGCGCGGCCGGGAGGCCGCGGATCCCGCGGCGCTAGATCGGTTCCGCGGCGACGTGCGCCCAGGACTGGGTGAACCAGAGTTCGCCGCCGATGACGCGCGGCTTGGCGCCGGTGCGGGGACCGCCGTCCACCTCGTCGAGCATGGCCGCGCGGATGCGGTCGGCCGCGGCGCCGTCGCGGGCCCCGGCGAGCCACGGCTCGACGGGGCGCTCCACGGTGAACACGTCCAGCCGGCGGATGCTGCCGCCCACCGATGTGATCATCTCGGTGAGCCGGGCGATGGACGGGGTGCCCGGATGGTCGGGGTCGCGCAGGCGCTCGATCCGGTCGCGCTCGGGCCCGGCGAGGTTGCCGCGGACGAGGTCGGCGATGACCACCCGCCCGCCCGGTCGGCAGACCCGCAGCAGTTCCCGCAGCACGTCGCCCGGATCGCCCAGGTTGTAGAGCGAGAAACGGGCTGTGACCAGGGAGAACATGTCGTCCCTGTACGGCAGGGCGGTGGCGTCCGCCTTGACCGGGACGCGCGGGGCGGAACGTGCGGCCCCCGGCCGCGGGTCCTCGCGCGTCATGGCGGCCGGGGGCCTCGGGCGGGCGCCGCCTCCGTCACGGCCGCCGCGGGCGCCGTCCGGGCCGCGGGAGCCGTCCGGGCCGCGGGCCTCGCCGGTGATGCGGACCGGCCCCGTGCCGAACTCCACCGTCTCCATCCGGCCCGGCCTGGCCCGCGCGGACGCCGCCGCCACGGGCGTCGCGTCCACCGCGGTCACCTGGCGGACGTGCGGGCCGAGCGCGGCGGGCATCGGGCCGCGCCCGCGCGCGACGTCCAGGCACACGTCGCCGGCATGGGGTTCGACGAACTCCAGCAGGCGCCTCAGATGCGGGGCGATCGTGCCCCCGGTCTCCTGGACGGCGGGCGCCGGATGCGGCACGGGTGCTCTCCCTCGGCTCGGCCGGCTTCGCCGTACGGGGTCCCGTTCGCGTCCACCGTGCGGGCGCGTGCCAGGGGGATCCCGCCCGGACGGGCGGGACGCGTCGGCGCCGGCGGGCAGCGAACGGGCGTGAAGCCGGTTTCGCCACTTATGACTCTCCGAAGGGCCGGGAGGTTCGGGATCGGCCCCGAGAATTCACCCGCCGGTCGGTTCCGCCGGTCAGTTCCGCAGGTGCTCGCCGTACATCGCCAGGACGACGATGACGAACACGATGATCACCGCGGCCCGGGTCGGCATGTTCAGCCGGAGCCGCCCGGCGGCCCAGCGCACGCAGAACGCCGCGAGCAGCGACACGACGATGAGAGTGAGGATGCCTTCCATGGCCACCTTCGTCCGGGGAGAGCCGCCTCCCTGAACCATAGACGTGTAAGCCGGGGGTTACCCGCCGGTCGGGGAGCGGAGGCGGGCCGATACCCTCACCCTCGTGGCAGATGCGAAGGAAGAAGACGGTCGGGACAGGGTGGACGAGATGGCGACCAGCCTGGCGCGCGGCCGGGTCGCCCTCGGGCTCGCGGCGCTCGCCGCGCCGAGGCTGACCGTGAAGCTGATGGGCCTCGGCGGCTCCGCCGACCCGGGCCGCGACTACGTCGCGCGGATGTTCGCCGCCCGGGAGATCGCGCTCGGTGCGGGCTACCTGCTCAGCGGCGACGACTCCGGGCGCCGGCTGTGGGCCCGGATCGGCCTCGCCGTCGACTCGATCGACGTGGCGAGCGGCCTGAAGACCCGCAGGGGCATGCCGCTGTGGGTGACCGCGGGCGCGGTGGCGGTCGCCGGAGGGGCGGCCTCGATCGGCGCCGCGAAGGTCGCCCGCGACCTGGTGCGCTGACCCGTCCCCTCGGGCCGCCCGTGGCGGGTGATCCCGTCCGGCTCGTGGGTAGGCATCTCCCCGCACGTACCCGGCATCCGGGCGGCGGCAGGGGGGCGAGGGCATTGACGGCGACGGCGACATGACGGCGACGGCGACGGCGCGGGACGAGCGGGCCCTGCCGAAGGGCAGAGACCTCTACGTGGTCCTCGGCGCCCTCATGCTCGCCATGCTGCTGGCGGCGCTGGACCAGACGATCGTGTCCACCGCGCTGCCGACGATCGTCAGCGACCTCGGCGGGCTCAACCACCTGTCGTGGGTCGTCACGGCGTACCTGCTGTCCTCCACGGCGTCCACGCCGCTGTGGGGCAAGCTCGGCGACCAGTACGGCCGCAAGCGGCTGTTCCAGGCGTCGATCGTCATCTTCCTGATCGGGTCGGCGCTGTGCGGGCTGTCCCGGGACATGACGCAGCTGATCGTGTTCCGCGCGCTTCAGGGCCTCGGCGGCGGCGGGCTGATGGTGCTCGCCGTCGCCATCGTCGGGGACGTGGTGCCGCCCCGCGAGCGCGGCCGCTACCAGGGCCTGTTCGGCGCGGTCTTCGGCGTGGCCAGCGTCTGCGGCCCGCTGCTCGGCGGCTGGTTCGTCGACAACCTGACGTGGCGCTGGGTGTTCTACATCAACCTGCCCATCGGGGTGGTGGCGCTGGCGGTGATCGCCGCCGTGCTGCACGCGAAGGGCGAGCGGGAGCGCCACCGCATCGACTACCTCGGCACGCTGCTGATCGTCGGCTGGGCGGTCGGGCTGGTCCTGACGGCGACCTGGGGCGGGACGCGCTACCCCTGGACGTCCGCGCCGATCATCGGCCTGGGCGCCGGCTCGGTGGCGCTGATCGGGGTGTGGCTGCTGGTCGAGCGGCGCGCCGCCGAGCCGATCATGCCGCCCTCGCTGCTGCGCCACCCGGTGTTCGCCCTCGGCGCCGCGATCAGCTTCGCGGTCGGCTTCGCGATGTTCGGCGCGCTGACCTTCCTGCCGATCTTCCTGCAGGTGGTGCACGGGGTCTCGCCCACGCTGTCGGGCGTCTACCTGCTGCCGATGATGCTCGGCATGCTGCTCAGCTCGATCGGCTCCGGCCAGATGATCACCCGGTTCGGCCGCTACAAGGTCTACCCGATGGTCGGCACGCCGATCATCGCGCTGGCGCTCTACCTGTGCTCGGCGCTGGACGAGAACTCCACCACGCTGAGCATGAGCCTGCGGTTCGCGCTGCTCGGCTTCGGGCTGGGCCTGGTCATGCAGGTGCTCGTCATCGCCGTCCAGAACGCGGTGTCGTACGAGGACCTCGGCTCCGCGACGTCCGGCGTCACCTTCTTCCGGCAGATCGGCGGGTCGTTCGGCGTCGCGGTCTTCGGCTCGATCTTCAGCAACCAGCTCGCCGGCCATGTGGCGGACCTGGCGCGGATCCTGCCGCCGGGGTTCGACCCGGCGGCCGTCCAGGGCAATCCGGCGCTGCTCGACCGGTACCCGGTCGCGGTCAAGAACGCCGTCCTGCACGCCTACGCGCAGTCGATCGACTCGGTGTTCTTCTGGGCGGTCCCCGTGGCGGCGGCCGCGTTCGTGCTGACCTGGTTCCTGCGCGAGGTCCCGCTGCGCGCGACGTCGCAGACGCCCGACTACGGTGAGGGCTTCGGCGCGGCGCCGACCGTCCGGTCGTCCAGGCACGAGATGGAGCGCGCCCTGAGCGAGCTCATGCGCCGGGACGCCAGGGCCTTCGAGCTGTACGACAGGCTGGCCGCGCTCTCGGGCGTGTCCCTGCCGGCGGGCAGCGTGTGGGCGCTGTGCCGGATCGCCAAGGATGAGTCCGTCACCGGCCAGGACCTCGCCGACCGCGCGGGCGTCCGGGTCGAGCAGGGCCGCCCGTACGTCGACCGGCTCGTGGACGCGGGCTACGTCCTGCGGCGCGAGGGCACCCTCACCGTCACGCCGTCCGGCCGGGACACCGCCGAGCGGCTGTTCGCCGTCCGCCGCGAGGGGCTCGCCCGGCATCTGGACGGCTGGGCTCCCGAGGAGCATCCTGAGCTGGCGGACGTCCTGTCGCGACTGGCGGAGGCGTCCCTCGGCGACGAGGCGGACGGCGAGGTCCTCAGGCCCGGGACGCGGCCCGCCGGGCAGGGGACGTAGGTCCCCGAGACCCACCTCACAGCGCGCCGCGCCGGGAGGATGTAATCTCATACTGACTAACCGAATCACACTCGGTTTCGGGACGGAACCCCAGATCTTTGGAGGCGTAGTGGCCGAGGCGTACATCGTCGGCGCGGTCCGTACCCCCGTCGGTACCAAGAAGGGCGCGCTCAAGGACGTCCACCCCGCCGACCTCGGGGCGCACGTGCTCAAGGAGCTCGTCAACCGCACCGGGGTCGACCCCTCCGGGGTCGAAGACGTGATCATGGGCTGCGTCATGCAGGTCGGCCCGCAGTCCCTGGACATCGCGCGCACCGCGTGGCTGTCGGCCGGGCTGCCCGAGAGCGTGCCCGGCGTGACCATCGACCGGCAGTGCGGGTCGTCCCAGCAGGCGATCCACTTCGCCGCCCAGGGCGTGCTGTCGGGCACCCAGGACCTCGTCGTCGCCTCCGGCGTCGAGCAGATGGCGATGGTCCCGATGGGCTCCTCCGTCGCCATGGCCCTGGAGAAGGGCATGCCCTTCCCGTTCGGCGAGGGCTGGGCCGAGCGCTACGGCATGCAGGAGATCTCCCAGTTCCGCGGCGCGGAGCTGATGGCCGAGAAGTGGGGCTTCACCCGCGAGGACCTGGAGAAGTTCGCGCTGGAGAGCCACCAGCGCGCCGCCAAGGCCATCGAGGCCGGCTACTTCGACCGCGAGATCGCCCCCATCGCCGGGCTGTCCAAGGACGAGGGCGCCCGCGCCGACACCACGCTGGAGAAGATGGCGGGCCTGAAGACCCTGCGCGAGGGCGGCCGGATCACCGCCGCCGTCGCCTCGCAGATCTCCGTCGGCGCCTCCGCGGTGCTGATCGCCTCCGAGGAGGCCGTCAAGCGGCACAACCTCACCCCGCGCGCCCGCATCCACACCCTCGCCGTGTGCGGCTCCGACCCGGTCTACATGCTGACCGGCCCGATCCCCGCCACCGAGAAGGCCCTGGACCGCGCCGGGCTGAAGATCGACGACATCGACGTCTTCGAGGTCAACGAGGCGTTCGCCCCGGTCCCGATGGCGTGGGCGCACGACACCGGCGCCTCGCTGGACAAGACCAACCCCAACGGCGGCGCGATCGCCCTCGGGCACCCGCTCGGCGCGACCGGCGGCGTCCTGATGACCAAGCTGCTGCACGAGCTGGAGCGCACCGGCGGCCGCTACGGCCTGCAGACGATGTGCGAGGGCGGCGGCCAGGCCAACGCCACCATCATCGAGCGCATCTGAGCCCGTCGAGGAACCGCCCCCTGGAGCCCGCTCCAGGGGGCGGTACCGTTCGGAGGTGGACGGGGACATGTACGAGACCATCCTGTATTCGGCGGACGAGCGGATCGCGCGGATCACGCTGAACCGCCCCGACGCCCGCAACGCGCTCAGCGACCAGATGATCGGCGAGCTCCTCGACGCGTTCGAGCGGGCCGGGGCCGACACCGGCGTCCGGGTGATCGTCCTGACCGGCGCCGGGGACCGGGCGTTCTGCGCGGGCGCCGACCTCGGCGGCCTCGGCCGGGCGCAGGCGGACGGCCGGTCGGTCGCCGACGCCGCCGCCGTCCGGGACAGCGCCCCCTTCCGCCTCTTCACCGCGTTCCCCCGGCTCGGCAAGCCGATCATCGCTCGGCTGGCCGGGCACGCCGTCGCGGGCGGCCTCGGCCTCGCCGCCGCCTGCGACCTGGTCATCGCGGCCGACGACGTCGTACTCGCCACCCCCGAGGTCAACGTCGGCCTCTGGCCGATGATGATCATGGCGATCATCAACCGGAACGTCGCCCCGAAGCACGCCTTCAAGCTCTACTACACCGGCGCCCGCGTCACCGCCGCCGAGGGCCGCGACATCGGCCTGGTCACCGAGGTCGTCCCGCGCGCCGATCTGGACGCCCGCGTGGACGAGCTGGCCCGCGTGATCGCGTCCAAGAGCCCCGTCGGCCTGCGCCGCGGCCGCGACGCGTTCTTCGCCATCGAGGGCCGCCCCCTGGAGGACCAGGTCGCCCACCTGCTGTCCGAGCTGGTCGAGCTGACCGCCACCGAGGACGCCAAGGAGGGCATCACCGCCTTCCTGGAGAACCGCCCCCCGGACTTCCAGGGCCGCTGAGCCGCCTAGCGCGGTGCGAGCTCGGCCAGGGCGAGGTGGAAGAGGACCTTCAGGTCGCGGGTCCGGTGGGGGAACGGCTCCTCCAGCTTGGCGGAGACCTCCTCGTCCCACGCGGCCGCGGCGCGCGTCAGGTCGCGGACGGCGCCGTCGTCACCGGAGATCAGGGCGAGCGCGAGGTCGAGGGCGGGGCTCGGGCCGTCCAACCGCCCCCGGAACTCGTGGAACTCGGGCCGCGGCGCCGCGCCGGGCCGGACGGCCGCCAGGACGATCAGCCACGCGCGCACCGCCGCGGGCGCGTCCGGCCAGAGGGCCAGCAGGCCGGGAAGGCGGTCGAGGACGGCCTGGCAGGCGGCGGCCTCGTCCGAGTCGGGCTCGCCGGTGGCCGGGACGGGGTCGATCGTGGCGATGTAGGCCAGATGGATCAGCAGGTGGAGCCGGTAGGCGGGAAACAGCTGCGGCGCGCGGACGAGTTGGACGAGGAACCCGATGGTCTCCGGAGTGCAGTCGTAGCACGTGTCCTGGTGGACGACCGTGCTGAAGTACTCCTCGACGGCCTCCTCCCAGCCCTCGTCGTTGGCGGCGAGGCCCCGCAGGATGTCCGGGACTTCGCCGGCCGGTCCGTAGGCGCCGGTGAGAGACGACCAGTCGACGTCGTCCAGCCCGTCCAGGACGATCGGCTCGCCCGAGGGGGCGCCGGACGGCTCCTCCGCGCCGAGGCCGTGGACGATGGCCGGCGCGGGCGTGCGGGCGGGCTCGCGGGACAGCACGCCCACCCGCAGTTCGCGCACGTCGTCGGCGCTCCGGTCGCAGACGAGCTCTTCCCCGGGGAAGAAGCGACGGGCGGTCTCGGTCAGGGCCATCGACCTGGAGAGCCGGCCGCCGAGCCTCTCGGCCAGCACCGTGACGGCGCGATTCTCGGCGGCCGTCCACCAGTGCTCGTCGTCGTCCGGGTAGGGGCCCTCGTCGAGGCTGTCGATCCGCCACCCGGAGTCGGTCGTGGGGTCGGGGGCGACGCGCACGAGCGCGTGGCCGCGTCCGGTGAGCGCCCGGGCGCCCTCGCGGGCGGCCTCCTCGTCCGGGACGAAGAGGCTGTAGGTGGTGGCATGCCGTGGAACCGTGATCACCAGGTCAGCCTAAAGGTCGCTCTCCGGTCGTCTCGGGTGTGAGACTGCGCGGTGTGGAGATCGAGAAGGCCGTCCGGCGGATGGGGCTGGCGGACACCTACAAGGACCGCCACTGGGACAGGGCCGTCAAAGTGACCGACAACGCCGTCCAGAAGGCGGAGCCGGAGTGGCTCGAACGGCTGCTGGCCGCGCTGCTGGAGGTGGAGAAGCCGACCCACCCGATGCGGTACGGCTTCGAGGTCGCGCTGAGGCGGCTGGCGAGCGCGCCCGGGGACGCGGAGCGCACCGCGCGCGTCCGCGCCCTCGCGGCCGCGGGGCTGACCTGGGGCGGCGACCTCCGCTACAGCCTGCCGGAGGTCGCGGAATGGCTGGCCTGCGCCCAGCCTCCCGAGCATCTCCTCGCGGTGTTCGACGGCGCCGAGGCGTCGGACGAACTCGCGGCCTGCCTCCTCCAGGAGACGGCGCTGCGCCACGACGCGACGTCCGCCGGCGGCTTCGCCGGGAGGCTGCGGGCCGCCGGGCATCCGCTGGCGGAACTGCCGCTTCGCCCGGTCGGTGCCGAGCGGCGTCTCGGGCTGCCCCGGTATCCCGGCCGGGCGGAGCCTTGGCGGCCGCCCGGTGAGGGGGCACCGGACGCGCCAGGCCCTTCCGGCCTCGACGTCGACGCGGCGGCGGTCGACTGGCCTGGGGCTCGGCAGGCGCTGAGCGTCTACCGCAACTGGCCGTCGGGGGTCGACGCCCTGGAGACGGGACTGTTCCGACTGGACCGCACGCTGGCTCGCGCCGACTTCGGCGCCTCGCTGCTCCGGCTCCTCCCGTCGGCCAGCACCGGTGCCACCGTGAACGGGGTGCGGCGGGTCATCACCGCCGACGTCCTGCGGACGCTTTTCAGCGGAGCCGCTTCCGGTGGCGCGTACGGGCCCCGCATGCACGGCGCTCATGCGCGCAAGGCCGCGTGGGAGTCGCTGGCCGCGCTGGCGGGCGTCCAGGAGGCCGACCCGGCGGTGGTCGAGCACGCCGCCGACCGGTGCACATGGCTCTTCTACGGCTCGGACTGGCATCTCCAGGTCGTTCCGCCGCTGGACGTGGGCATCGCCGTCCTGCGCCCGGACGGCCGGACGGTGGCCGTGCTGGCCGTCACCGACTCCGACTGATCTTGCGAGCGGCGAGGAAGGCGTCGATCTCGGCCTGCTGGGCGGTGTCGAAGGCCGCCTTGGGGAGGAAGGCGGCGGGCTGGTTGTTCACATACAGCAGCCAGAACTCCGGGGTGGGGTACACGTGGGAGAACATGGTCCACCGCATCTCCGTGGTGGACTCCTCCGTTCGGCACTCGTAGCCGCTGTCGGTCACCCGCACGGTCGTCGGGACGCAGAGGAACGCGAGCATCTTCCGCGCGCGCCTGCGGAGCCACCACGTCCCCGCCAGGGGGCTCAGGACCGCCGCCACCAGCGCCCCGATGCCCATTCCCGGGTCGCCCGACGCGAACCTGTAGGCCGCGCCCCCGATCAAGGCGACGACGAGGACCGTGTACAGGATCGTGAGCTGCTTCTTGAAGCCATGGGTGAACGCCCGGGTCACCTCGTCCTCGGTGGGCTGGTACTTGACCGAGATGTCCACATCGCCGCCTTTGCTGGAACGTGCGGATCATCCTTTCCAGGCTCGCTCACCAGCGCAACCGCGGGCCGACCGACACCCCCATCACGCCCGCGAGGGACCCCCTGGCGCCGGCGGTAAAGGTGGGCTTTGCCCGCCTCGGGGAAGGGGGCGGGTGTGGGGGAATGGTTCACGAGGGAGATCGCGGACGCCGGACGGCTCCGGCTGTTCTGCTTTCTCCTGGCGTTCATCGCGGCGTTCCTGTTCATCCGGTTCAGCGTGCGGATGATCCGGCGGCAGGCGCGGTGGTGGCCCGGGAACGTGACGCCCGGCGGACGGCACATCCACCACGTCGTGTTCGGGCTCGTGCTCATGTGCGTCGGCGGCGTGGGCGGACTGGCCATAACGAACGACTCGTCCGGGTGGGCGGCCGCCGCCGCGGCGGTGTTCGGGGTGGGCGCCGCGCTCGTCCTCGACGAGTTCGCCCTGGTCCTGCACCTCCAGGACGTCTACTGGAGCGAGCAGGGCCGGCTGTCGGTCGAGGTCGTCTTCATCACGATCGCGCTCTGCGGGCTGATGCTGGTGGGCCTGCGGCCCCTGGGCGTGGACGACTCCGCCGGGGACGGGGTGTGGGGGATCGCGGGCGCCCTGCTGTTCAACCTGTGCGTCGCGGTGATCGCCCTCCTCAAGGGCAAGGTCTGGACGGGCGTCATCGGCCTGTTCATCGGGCTCGTCGCGATCGTCGGCGCGATCCGGCTGGCCCGGCCGGACTCGCCGTGGGCCCGGCGCCGCTACGCGGAGGGGTCCCGCAAGGAGCGGCGGGCGCGGAAGAGGGAGCGCCGGTACCGCCTCCCCGTCCAGCGCCTCGGGGACCGGCTGAGCGATCTGATCGCCGGACGTCCGTCCATCAAGTCGTAGGAGCGGCGGGCGCCGGGTTGCCGTTCCGCAGCGGTGGCGAACGGTAACCGATGCGGGATAGTCCCGCAGAGCCACAAACCAGAACAGGGAGAAAGCGAGATGAGCCTTGAGCAAGATCGGTTCACCGTCACCGGCCTGTCGCCGGTGTCCATACTCACCGACCGGTTCCGGGCAGCACTGAGGGACGCCTTCGGCTCAGAGTACGCGGGCATCGACCCGGTCCTCCGGCGGTCGCGCTACGCGGATCTGCAGTCCAACGTCGCGTTGGCGCTGGCCAGGAAACTGGGCCACCGCTACCCGCGGAGCGTGGCGCGGCGGATCGTCAAGCGGCTCCGCGTCCCGAACTGCGTGTCGAAGGTCCGGGTCAGCAAGCGCGGCTACATCAACCTGACGTTGAGCGACGAGTGGATCGCCGAGCAACTCCAGCGGTTCCTGGACGACGAGCGCCTCGCGGTGCCCGCCGCGTTCAGTCCCCAGCGGGTCGCGGTGACACTCTCCACGCCCAGCGTCGGATCGGTGATGAACGCCGGTCACCTGCGTTCGGCGATCGTGGGTGACGCCCTCGCCCGGATCATGGAGTTCCTGGGCCACGAGGTGACCTGGGAGAACCACGTCGGTGACCGGGGCGCGCCCCTGGGCGCGCTCATCGAGCACCTCCTCGACTTCGAGGAGGGCGTCGATGCCGGGCTCAAGGCGTTCGCCGGCGACCCGGACGCCTTCCGCAGGACGGCCGAAGCGAAGGTCGAGTCGGACGCGGAATTCGCCGGACGGGCACGGCGCCGACTGGACGCCCTGCGCGGCGCCGACGAGGAAACCCGGCGCTACCGGCGGCTCCTCGTGGACGCCTCCACGGCATTCCACCGTCCGCTCTACGACTGGCTGGGCGTTCCGCTCACCGGCGACCCCAGGGGAGAGGGCTTCTACGACGAGTACCTCCCCGAGGTCGTCGACGAGCTGGTCGCCCGCGGCCTCGCCGTGGACGCCGGTGGCGCGCTGTGCGTCCTCCTGCCGGGCCTCACCGGTGAGGACGGCGAGCCCAGGGCGGTGATCATCCGCGAGAGCGATGGCGGGTACGGACACACCACCATCGATCTCGCCACGATGCTCCACCGGCTCGACGTCCTGCGCGTCCGACGGGTGGTCTACGTGGTGGGCGGCGAGGAGAGGGAGCACCTCGAAACGCTGTTCGCCGTCGCGCGAGAGTCGGGCATGGCGCCCTACAGTGTCGCGCTCGACCATGCCGAGATCGGCCTCGTGATCGATCCCAGGACCGGCCACGGGCTGGTGAGCGGGTCCGGCAGGAGCGGCAGAGCGTCCGACCTGATGGACCGGGCGCGCCGGCGGGCCGCCACGGTGCTCCGCCGGAGCGGCCGCGGCGAGTGGCTCGACGGCGAGTCCCGGGCCGCGGTGCTCGACGCCCTGGCCATCGGCGCGGTGAAGTTCGCCGAGCTGCTGGTGCGGCGGGACGCCGGGCATCCGTTCGCCCTAGACCGGATGGTGGGCTACAGCGGAAGGACGGCGGGCTTCGTGCAGTACACCGCCGTCCAGCTGAAGTCCATCTTCCGCAAGGGCGGGCTGGCGCCGGAGTCGGCCTCGGGTCCGATCGTGATCGGGACCCGTGAGGAGCGGGCCCTGGCGCTGCACCTGCTCGACTTCGGCCGCACGCTGGAACAGGCGGCCGCGGCCGCGGAACCGCACCGGCTGGCGAGGTATCTCCATGACCTCGCCACGCTGTGCGCGGCCTTCTACCGGGCCCACCCGGTGCTGAAGGCTGCCGACGAGGAGACCAGGGCGTCCCGGCTGGCCCTGTGCGCGGTCACGCTGCGCACGCTGGTCACCGGCCTCGGCCTTCTCGGCGTCCCCACACCCGACAGGATGTGAGCGACGCGTTCCGCTGCAACGACCGCGTCCCCCCGGCACCGGGGGGACGCGACAACGGGAAGGCCCCGCCGGGCCTCTCCGAGCACCTGGCGGGCCGCACCCCGCGCCGGTCGCTTCCGAGCGACCGGCGCCGGGCGTGCGGCCCGTTCTTATTCGCGGGGACGGCGGGGCGGCGGCCGCTCCCGCGAACCCATGGCGACCAAGCGCTCGCTTGACGCCGGAAGCGGCGGACCGGCACGGTGATGGTCCCCGACACGCGAGGAGCACCATGGCGCCGCTGGACGGACTGCGCGTCCTCGACCTGACGATGTGGCGGCCCGGGCCGTACGCGACGCTGCTGCTCGCCCAGCTCGGCGCCGACGTGATCAAGGTGGAGCCGCCCGGCGGGGAACCGATGCGGATGTTCCGCGACCATTTCGACGCCCTCAACCGGCACAAGCGCGGCATGGTGCTCGACCTCAAGTCCGAGGACGGGCTCGCGGCGCTCAGGGAACTGGCCGCGGACGCCGAGGTCTTCGTCGAGGGGTTCAGGCCCGGTGTCGCCGAACGGCTGGGCGTGGGCCACCAGACCCTCAGGGCGCTGAACCCTCGGCTCGTCTACTGCTCCATTTCCGGATACGGGGCGGAAGGCCCGCTCAGGGACGTCCCGGGACACGACATCAACTACCGAGCCCACGCGGCAGCGCTGCCCCCGGACGCCGTGTCGCCGGAGGCCGACGAGCTTCCCCTCGCGGACATGGCGGCCGCGACGACGGCCGCCTTCGCGATCACGGCCGCCTGCCTCAAGGCCCGCGAGACGGGGGTCGGCGACCGCATCGACCTCGGCATGGCGGACGTCCTGGCGCACTGGGTCGGCACCGTCCCGGCGGCGACCCGGCGGTCGGGCGCGGGGCCGGTGCCCGGCTACGGCGTCTACCCGACCGGGGACGGCCAGAAGATCACCATCGGCGTCGTGTCCGAGGAGAAGCTCTGGGCGGCGACCTGCCACGCGCTCGGCATCGGCGAGCACGCCGCCGTCCCCTTCGCCGAGCGGCTCCAGCGGATCCGCGAGCTGGACGGCGCGGTCGCCGCCGCGGTCGCCGGGCTCACCCGGGAGGAGGCCGTCGAGCGCCTGACGCGGGCGGGCGCCCCGGTGGCGCCCCTGCTCACCCGCGCCGAGATGCTCGAACTCGACCACTTCAGGTCGCGCGGGGTCCAGGACGAGGGCCCGGTGCGGACGGCCGTCCACCCGCCCCTTCCGCGAGGAGCGGTTCCGGAGCTGGACGAGCACCGGGGCCAGACCTGGCGTCTCACGTAGTGATATACGGGTGGGATTGTCCGATCCCTTTGGCATGCTTGTGACGTGAACGCGCGTGCGATGAGTCCCGTCCTGATCGGCAGGTCGGCCGAACTGCGGCAGTTGCGGGAGGCCCTCGCCGCCGCGCCGGGCGCCGTGCTGCTCGGCGGCGACGCGGGCCTCGGCAAGACCCGTCTGGTCAGGGAGTTCAGCCGGGAGGCCGACGCCAGGACGCTGGTCGGCGGCTGCCTGGAGCTCGGTTCCGACGGCCTTCCCTTCGCTCCGTTCACCACCGTCCTGCGCGGGCTCGTCCGCGACATCGGCATCGAGGGCGTCGCCGGTCTCGTCCCGCGCGGCGACACCGGCGCCCTGGCCCGGCTGCTGCCCGAGTTCGGGGAGCCGGAGAGCGACGCCGCGTCCGGCGAGGAGCGCGCCCGGCTGTTCGAGGTCGTGCTGACGCTGCTGGAGCGGCTCGCCGAGCGCGGCCCGGTCGTGCTCGTCATCGAGGACGCCCACTGGGCGGACCGGTCCACCCGCGACCTGCTGGCCTTCCTGATCCGCAATCTCGGCTCGGCGCCGCTGCTGATCGTCATGACCTACCGGTCGGACGAGCTGCACCGCACCCATCCGCTGCGCCAGCTGCTCGCCGGGCTGGAGCGGCTCGAACGCGTCCGCCGGACGGAGATCGGCCGGCTGGCCCGCGCCGACGTCGCCGCGCTCGTCACCGAGCTGCTCGGCCACATCCCGCCGCCCGGCCTCGTCGAGCGGATCGAGGCCCGCAGCGAGGGCAACCCCCTGTTCATCGAGGCGCTGCTCGACGACGACGGCACGCTGGCCTGCGAGCTGCCCGAGTCGCTGCGCGACCTGCTGCTGGCGGGCGTCCAGCGGCTCCCCGAGGAGACGCAGGACGTCCTGCGGGACGCCAGCGGCGGCAGCACCCGCATCGAGCACGCGCTGCTGGCCGCGGTGTCCGGGCTCGACGACGCCGCGCTGACCCGCGTCCTGCGTCCCGCCGTCGCCGCCAACGTCCTGGTCGTGGACGGCGACGGCTACGCGTTCCGGCACGCCCTGATCCGCGAGGCCGTCCACGACGACCTGCTGCCGGGCGAGTACACGCGCCTGCACACCCGCTACGCCGAGGCCCTGGAGAAGGAGCCCGGGCTCGTCCCGCCCGGGCGGCTCTGGGTCGAGCTGAGCTACCACTGGACGCAGGCCCACGACAGCACGTGGGCGCTGGTCGCGTCCTGGCGCGCGGCGCGCGAGGCCCGCAAGGCGGTCGCCTACGCCGAGTGCCTGGCGATGCTCGAACGCGTGCTCCAGCTGTGGGAGAAGGTCCCCGACGCGGCGGAGCGCATCGGCGCCGACCACGTCTCGGTCCTGGAGGACGCCGCGAACGCCGCCGACCTGGCCGGCGAGTTCGACCGCGGCATCAAGCTCACCACCGCCGCGCTGAAGGAGGTCGAGGCCGCCGACGGCGAGCGCGACACCGCCCGCTGGGCGGCCCTGCTCGAACAGCGCGGCCGCATGCGCTACCACGTGGCGCGGCCCGGTTTCGTCGAGGACCTGCGCGCCGCGGTGGACGCGCTGCCGGCCGACCCGCCGACCATCATGCGCGCCCGGGCCCTGTCCACGCTCGGCAACTACGTGCGCATCACCACCTCCGTCGAGGCGGCCCGCGAGGCGGCGCTGGAGTCCCTGTCCATCGCGCGCGCCCTCGGCGACCCCATCGCGGAGACCGAGGCGCTGATCACGTTGTTCTGCGCCGACATCGACTACGACGACGAGGCGCGCATCGCCGAGGTCGGGGAGAGCGCCGAGCGCAGCGGCAACCACCGCGTGCTGCTCCGCTACTACGTGATCAGGTCGCACTTCCTGGAGGGCACCGGGCGGCACGAGGAGGCGGCCGCCGTCGCCGGGCACGGCGCCGAACTGGCCCGCCAGTGGGGCGTGGGCCGCACGCAGGGAACGTTCCTGTCCATCAACGAGGCCGAGCCGCTGGTCTCGCTCGGCCGGTGGGACGAGGCCCTGGCCGTGATGAACCACGCCCTGGAGCAGGACCCGGCCATCACGACCCGCACCTCGCTGCTCGTCCTGTCCGGCTGGGTGGCGCTCGTGCGCGGCGACATCGCGACGGCCAAGGCGCGGCTGGCCAGGTCGCGCGAGATCATGAAGCTCAAGCTGAAGTGGATGAAGACCCAGGACTACTTCAGCACGCTCTGGCTGGAGGCGAACATCGCCTTCTCCGAGGGCCGCCCCGAGGCCGCGCTGGCGGCGCTGGAGCCCGTCCTCGAACACACCGGCATGCCGGACGACGCCCGCTACACCTGGCCCGCGCTCGTCGTGGGCGCGGCGGCCTGCGGCGAGATCGGAGCCGCCGCCGAGGAGCGGCTGCGCCGCCTGGAGGAGCGCGCCGCCGCCCTGAAGACGAGCGGCCCGCTCCAGCACGCGCACTGCCTCACGTTCGCCGCCGAACTGTCCCGGGCGCGCGGCATCCTCGACCGGGCCGCCTGGGAGGAGGCCGCGGCCGCGTGGGAGGCGCTCGGCAACCCCTACTACCGGGCGCGGGCCCTGGCCCGCGCGGCGGAGGCCGCGCTCGCGGCCGGCGACCACGAGGCCGCCGCGTCGATCCTGCACACCGCCGGGGTGATCACCGAGGCGCTGGGCGCCCGGCCCCTCGCGGAGAGGGTCGCCGACCTGCTGCGCCGCACCCGGATGCCGCGCCGCGGCGACGCCGCCGCGCCGCTCGGGCTGACGCCCCGCGAGTTCGAGGTGCTGCGCCTGGTCGCGGAGGGCCGCAGCAACCGCGACATCGCCGAGGCGCTGTTCATCTCGGTGAAGACGGCCAGCGTCCACGTGTCGAACATCCTCGGCAAGCTGGAGGTGGCGAGCCGCGGCGAGGCCGCGGCGACCGCGCACCGGCTGGCCCTGTTCGCCACCCCGAAGGTCGGCGCGTGAGCAGGCGTCCGGGCGGGCGCCCGCCAGCCTGATTCACGGCGGGGAATCTCCCCTCCCGGATTCCCCACCGCGAACCGTCGGACCACACGGGAACTTTCGTGGCTGGCCTTTCGGGGACGCGGCCCGCGGAAGCAGGCGGTGCTTCTCCGCCCGGAGAGGCGGACCGGGACCCCGTCCGGCCACTGCACAGTCTTGCGGTCCCGCGCCCGGACGGCGATGCGAGACATACCGTTTCGGCGTCAAGAAAAAAGCGACGGGGACGGGCCGCCAGAGGTGACCCGTCCCCGTCCGCGCGAGGAGCGCGGCGCTAGCGCGGGACGCGCGCGACGCAGAAGACCGTCTGCCCGAACGGCGGCTTGACGAAGCGCTCGATGGTGCGGGTGAGCGGCACGACCGTCCGGTCGTAGATCTTGACGAGCTTCGGGTCGGGGTAGCCGGCGCCGCCGCGGCGGACCGCGAACCACCAGGCGATCCCGCCCAGGAAGTTGATCGGCTTGAGCACCTCGGGGACGAGCCCGGCCTCCCGGACCGACGCCTCGAGCGTGGCCGGCGTGTACCGGGTGACGTGCCCGACCTTGCGGTCGAAGTCGCCGTAGAGCTGCATGTAGCCGGGCACCCAGATGACGATGCGGCCGCCCGGCTCGGTGACGGCGGCGAGGTCGCGCAGCGCCTGCACGTCGTCCTTGATGTGCTCCAGCACGTTCATCATCACGACGGTGTCGACCTTGCGCCGGATCTTGATGTCGGCGGGCAGGGCCAGGTCGATGACCTCGACGTCGTCGTTGCCGTCGTAGCGCTTGCGCAGCTCGCCGACGCAGTACGGGTCGTTGTCGCTGACGACGAGGTAGTCCAGGCGCCCGGCGAACTGCTCGGAGAAGTGCCCGAGGCCGGAGCCCACCTCCAGCATGGAGCGGCCGACGTGCGGGGCCACGGTCTGGTACTCGTACTCGCGGTAGTTGCGGGCCTCGTCCCCGCCCAGGTGGTTCTCCAGCGCGCCCTCTCCGGCGGCGGGCTGGACGACGTCCCCGTCAGGGGCGGGCCCGGCGGCCGTCCCGGCCTTCTTCGGACCGCTGCCGAGGAGGCTGAGGAGGGTGCCTGCGATGGACTTCTTCTGACCAGATGACTGCATTACTTCCCGCTCGCTGGGTGCGTTGGCGTTCGGCTTCTCGCTCGCCGGACCGTTCCCCCGCCCCCTCGGGGCGGTTCGATCTCTGGCGCGAAGGTCGGGACAGTCTACTCCCGCGCCGAAGCCGGACGCCCCGCGACCGCGGGACGCCCTCCCGAGGCCGCGGCCCGCCGGGCGTGTCGTGTCCGATCCGGTCAGCCGATCGTCCGGTGCACGTCCTCCCGCTCGCTCGCGCCCGGTTCGGACGGGGCGATCCACGGCCCCGGGATGGACGGGTCCAGGACGCCCTCCTCCACCCAGGCGAAGTCCCCGGCGAGGACGGCCCGCGCCAGCTTCACGTCCATCGCGTCGGTGTTGCGCCACAGCCCGTCGAACAGCTCCTCGACGCGGACGCGCGCCTGCCGGCAGAAGGCGTCGGCGAGCAGCAGGGCGGACCTGCCGGGCGCCGTGGCCGGTCCCGTGCCGTTCGCGCCCATGCTGCCGAGCGGCCCCTGCGCGGACGCGTCGGCGTGGGCGCGGACGCAGACCGCGCTCATCGCGAACAGCTCGGCGCCGATGTCGACCATGCGGCCGAGGAACCCCTGCCGGTACTCCAGGCCGCCCTGCCAGCGTCCCGCCGCGTAGAAGGTCGACCGGGCCAGCTTGCGGGACGCCCGCTCGACGTACCGCAGGTGCCGGGCCAGCGGGCCGAACTCGGCGTAGGCGTTCGGGCGGTGCCCGGCGCCGGTGACGAGCGTCGGCAGCCAGCGCGCGTAGAACCCGCCCGCCTTCGCCGCGGCCCGCGCCTTGCGCCCGGTGGAGGCGTCCGGGTCGATGATGTCCCCGGCCACCGACAGGTGCGCGTCGACGGCCTCGCGGGCGATCAGCAGATGCATGATCTCGCTGGAGCCCTCGAAGATCCGGTTGATGCGCAGGTCGCGCAGCAGCTGCTCGGCGGGCACGCCGCGCTCGCCGCGCGCCGCGAGCGACTCGGCCGTCTCGTAACCGCGCCCGCCGCGCAGCTGCACCAGCTCGTCGGCCACGCGGCACGCCATCTCCGACGACCACAGCTTGGCCAGCGCAGCCTCGATGCGGATGTCGTTCCGCTCGTCGTCGGCGAGCTGCCCGGACAGGTCGAGCATCGCCTCCATCGCGTACGCGGTCGCCGCGATGAAGGCGATCTTGGTGGCGACGGCCTCGTGCTCGCCGACCGGCCGCCCCCACTGCACCCGCTCTTTGGACCACTGCCGCGCGACACCGGCGGCCCACTTGCCGCCCGCCGCGCAGATGGCGGGCAGCGACAGCCGCCCGGTGTTGAGCGTGGTCAGCGCGATCTTCAGGCCCGCGCCCTCCGCGCCGATCAGGTTCGCCTTCGGGACCCGCACGTCGTGGAAGCGCGTGACGCCGTTCTCGATGCCGCGCAGCCCCATGAACGCGTTGCGGTTCTCCACGGTGATGCCGGGCGTGGCCATGTCCACGATGAACGCGGAGATGCCGCCGCGGTGCCCGTCCGACTTCGGCACGCGCGCCATCACCACGACGAGGTCGGCGACGACGCCGTTGGTCGTCCACAGCTTGACGCCGTTGAGGACGTAGTCGTCGCCGTCGGGGACGGCGGTGGCGCGCAGCCGCGCCGGGTCGGAGCCGACGTCGGGCTCGGTGAGCAGGAACGCGCTGACCTCCCGGGCGCAGCGCGGCAGCCAGGCGTCCTTCTGCTCGGGCGTCCCGAACATCTTGACCGGCTGCGGGACGCCGATCGACTGGTGCGCCGACAGCAGCGCCCCGAGCGCCGGGCTGACCGACCCCGCCACCATCAGCGCGCGGCCGTAGTAGAGCTGGCTGAGCCCGAGCCCCCCGTACTTCTCGGGGATCTTCATGCCGAGCGCGCCGAGGTCGCGCAGGCCCCGCACGACCTCGTCGGGGATGCGCGCCTCCCGTTCGATCCGCGCCGGGTCGACCTCGGCGGCGCAGAACGCGGAGAGCTTGGCGAGGAACCCCTCGCCCTTCGCCCGCTGCTCCGGCGACGGGCGGGGGTGCGGATGGATCAGGTCGAGGCGCAGGTCGCCGAGGAACAGCTGCTTGCCGAAGCTCGGCAGCCGCCACTCGGACTCCCGGGCCTCCTCGGCCACCTTGCGGGCCGTCCGCTCGTCGACGTGCTCGTGGGTTCGCTGGCTCATGTGATCGAAGTTTCCACTGGTCGGAGGCGGAAACCCCCGGCCGGCTCACACGGTCGCCATGTCCTCGAACATGCCGCGCAGGATGAGGAGGCCCCTGGTCAGGGTCTCCCGGTCCGTGGCGAACGACAGCCGGACCGAGCCCTCACCGCCGAACTCGCTTCCCGGGCGGATCGCCACCCCGCGCTCGCGGGCGTTCGCGGCCACCTGCACCGACGTCAGCCGCGGGCCGTGCCCGACGAACGCGTAGAACGTGCCGTCGGGGGCCCGCAGCCGGGTGCCGGGCACGCCGTCGAGCAGCCGCATCACCAGCTCGCGGCGCGCCCTGTACTCGTCCAGCATCCGCCGGACGGGCTCCTGGGGCCCGGTGAGAGCCGCCAGCGCCGCATGCTGCACCGCGGTGTTGAGGGGGCCGGCCATGCGGGTGTGCACCACCGCGGCCGCGGCGACCACGTCGGGCGGCGCGACCAGGTATCCGATGCGCCAGCCCGTCATCGCGTACGTCTTGGAGAACGTCTGGACGTACAGCACCCGCTCGGCGAGGCCGGGGACGTCCAGGACGGAGGTGAACCGCCGGGGGTCGTAGACGATCTGGTCGTACGCCTCGTCGGCCAGGACCAGCAGGCCGTGCCGCTCTGCGATGTCCCGCAGCCCCTCCAGCTCCTCCGCCGAGTACACGACGCCGGTCGGGTTGCACGGGTTGCAGATCGCGACCATCCGGGCGCCGGGAGCGGCCGCGGCCACCGCGTCCAGGTCCAGGTGCAGGTCGTCGCGCTGCGGCACGAGGACGGGCTCGCCCCCGGCCATCCGCACCAGGTCGGCGTAGAGGGAGTAGGTCGGGACGGGGATGACGACCCGGTCGCCGGGGTCGACGCAGGCGAGGATCGCCGCGGCCAGGGCTCCGCTGCCGCCGTGGGCGACGAGGACGTGGTCCGCCGCCCGCCCCGGCCGGCCGGGGCCGCCGGCCTGCCGGGCGAGGGCCTCCCGAAGGTCGGGGGCGCCGTTCCAGGCCGCGTAGTGGGTGGCGCCCGCCTCGACCGCGGCGGCGTGCGCCGTGCGGATGTGTTCGGGGGTCGCGAAGTCCGGCTCGCCCGACGCCAGGGAGATCACGTCCGCCGGCGGGCGGGTGGAGGGCCGCAGGGAGTGCCGGAGGACCTCCTGCACGCGGTCCGATGAGGTGAAGACGGTCACGGATGCTCCTGCTGGCTCGTTGCCGGCGTTTCCGGTGAGGTGGGGGAGAGGTCGCCGTAGATGTCGGGCCGCCGCTCGCGGGCGACGTCCACGACGCGGCGGGCGTCGGCCAGAGGCCGGCGGTGGAGGCGGGCGCGGACGACGGGATCCCGCGTACCGTGGGCGCCGGTGAGAATCTGGCCGGTGGGCCCGGCGACCACGCTGCGGCCGGCGAAGTCCGCGCCGTACTCGCTGCCCAGACGGTTGGCGAGCACGTAGTACGCGGTGCTCTCCCACGCGCGCGTCACCGCGCGGTGGGCGAGGATGTCCGCGGGGACGCCCGGGTCGGGGGCGTAGGCGAAGACGCACACCAGGATCTCGGCGCCGGCCACGACCTGCCGGCGCGTGGCCTCGGGGAACCGGGAGTCGTGGCAGACCGACAGCCCGACGCGCCCGAGGCCGGTGTCCAGGACGTCGAACCGGCGCCCGGGGCTGAAGTACTTCGGCTCCTGGTCCCACAGGTGCACCTTGCGGTGCGCGCCGATGGTCTCGCCGTCCGGGCCGATGAGGAGGAGCGTGTTGTACAGCTCCTCGCCGCCCCCGCGTTCGGCCAGGCCGGCGATGACGTGGGTTCCGGTCTCGCGTGCGGCGCGGCCGAGCGCCTCGGTGGTGCGGCCGGGAATGGTGTCGCCCGCGGCGGCCAGCCGGCGCCGGAAGTCGTCGCTGTAGTCCGGCGGGAGGTAGCCGGTGGTGGCCAGTTCGGGGAAGACGACGAGGTCGGTGGGCCGGCCGGCCGCCTCCGCCCGCACGGCGGCGGCCATGGCCTCCAGGTTGCCGGCCGGGTCGAGCGGGCGCGGATCGAACTGGACGATCGCGACGTCGACGTGGTCCTTCATGCCGTGCCGCCTTTCACAGGATCGTCGAGAGGAACCCGCGGGTCCTCTCGTGCAGGGGGTCGGCGATCACGTCGCGGGCGGGGCCGACCTCGACGACGCGGCCCTGGTCCATGAAGACGAGGCTGTCGCCGGCCTCGCGGGCGAACCCGGTCTCGTGGGTGACGACGATCATCGTCATGCCGGTGCGGGCGAGGTCGCGGATCACCGCGAGGACCTCGCCGACGAGTTCGGGGTCCAGCGCGGAGGTGGGCTCGTCGAACAGCATCACCTTGGGGTCCATCGCGAGGGCGCGCGCGATCGCCACGCGCTGCTGCTGCCCTCCGGAGAGCTGCCGGGGATAGCTGCCGGCCTTGCCGGCCAGCCCCACGTCGGCGAGGAGCCTCCTGCCGGTGGCCTCCGCGTCGGCCGGCCTGACCCCCTTCACGCGGATCTGGGCGGCGGTGACGTTCTCCAGCACGGTCATGTGCGGGAAGAGGTTGAAGTGCTGGAAGACCATGCCGATCTGGGACCGCTGGCGGCAGACCTCCCTGCCGCCGAGATGCTGGAGGCGTCCGCCCCTCCCCTCGCGGTAGCCGACGAGTTCCCCGTCGACCCGGATGCGTCCGGCGTCGATCGTCTCCAGGTTGTGGATGCAGCGCAGGAAGGTGCTCTTCCCGGACCCGGACGGTCCCATCACGCAGACCGTCTCGCCGCGCTCGACCGTCAGCGACACGCCGTTGAGGACCGGCGTGGCGCCGTAGGACTTGTGCACGTTGTCGGCGCGCACCATCGGTTGCTCCATGGCGGCCCTCCTCCTAGAGCTTCCGCAGAATGGGCATGCGCCGCTTGAGGGCGGCGAAGCGGTCGACGCCGTCGTCGAGGTGACCGCGTGAGAAGTACCGCTCCACGTAGCGCTGGCCGATCGAGAGGACGGTGACGAGGACGAGGTACCAGATCGAGGCGACGATGAGCAGGGGGATCGTGCCGAAGGTGCGGTTGTAGATGGTCTGGGCGGAGTGCAGGAGTTCGGGCACCGCGATGACGCTCGCGAGGGCCGAGTACTTGAGCATGGCGATGATCTGGTTGCCGGTGGGCGGGACGATCGCCCGCATCGCCTGCGGGAGCACGATGCGCCGGACGACCTGGACGGGGGTGAAGCCGAGCGCCTTGGCGGCGACGGTCTGCCCCCGGTCGACCGAGAGGATGCCCGCGCGGACGATCTCGGCGTAGTACGCCGCCTCGTTGAGGCTCAGCCCGATCACGGCCGCGGTGAAGGACGTCATCACCCGGTTGCTGTCGACGGAGGCGAACTCCGGGCCCCCGAAGGGGATCCCCAGCTTGAAGTGCGGGTAGAGGGTCGCGATGTTGTACCAGAAGATCAGCTGGACCAGGACGGGCGTGCCCCGGAAGAACCAGACGTAGGCGCTTGAGGCGAGGTAGGCCGCCGAGTTGTTCGACAGGCGCATCACGCCGAGGACGATCCCCAGCGCGATGGCGATGAGCATCGACAGGGCGACGAGCTGCGCCGTGACGGCGGTGCCCCTGAGGATCTCGGGCGCGAAGAGGTACTGGCCGACGACGTCCCATTCGAACCCGGGGTTGGTGAACAGGGCGTGGGTCAGCCACACCGCCACGAAGGCCACGAGGAGCCAGGCGATCCAGTTGCCCGGCTCCCGGGCGCGGCCGGCCTCGACCGGCGTCGCCTCGCTCGGATCGGGGGGCGGGACGACCTCGTGGGCGCGGGGGCGCTTCGGCCGCCCGCCGCCGGAGGCCGATGGCCGCGCGACGTCAGGACCCTGTTTCATTGCGGATCTCGCTCGTCTTGAGGGCCTGGTCGGTGACCTTCCACTTCTCGAGGATCCTCTGGTACGTGCCGTCGTTCATCAGGGACAGCAGTGCCGCCTGCACGGCCTTTCCGACTTCGGGCTGCTTCTTGGAGTACGCGATTCCCGAGAGGGTGCGCGAGCCGGGGATCGTCTCCTTGCCCATCACCAGGCCGTTGCCCGACGTGGCCGCCACGTACTCGCCCACCGCGCGGTTGGTGAGGAAGACGCCGCGCTTGTTGCCCACGGCGAGGATCGTGGCCGCGCTCTTGTCGAAGACGTGGATCGTCATCTTGGGCTTGCCCTTGGCGACGCATTCCTTCTCGGAATACTGCCGGGTGAAGTCGAGCGGCCCGGTCCCCTGGGTGCCCACGAAGGTCTTCCCGCACATGTCGCCCGGGGTGACCTGGGGGGAGTAGTCCTTGTGCTGGATGATGCCCAGCGTGTTCTGGATGTAGTCGACGAAGTTCACCGCCCGGAGCCGTTCGGGCGTGGTGACGAGCTGGCTGACCGCCACGTCGTAGCGGCCGTTCTGCACGCTGGGGATGATGGTGTCGGCGCCCAGGTCGGCGATGCTGGTCTTCAGGCCGAGCTTCCTGCCGATCGCCTGGACCATGAGGACGTCGATGCCCGTGGTCTGCCCGCTGTCGTCCTTGTAGGAGAACGGCGGCCAGTCGAGTTCGCTCGCCACCTTCAGGGTGCCGGACTTCTTCATCGCCTCCGGCAGTTCGGCCTGCGCCTTCCTGTCGACGGCTATCGCGTCGATCTTGAGGGCCGCCCCGGTGTCGGGTCCCTCGCCGTCCTCGGCGGAGGTGACCCCGCAGGCCGTCAGGGCCACCGCCGCCGAGACGGCCAGGAGCAGCGCGCGGTCACTTCGTCGAGCGTGTCGCAGTACGTTCATGGGGTCCTCGTTCGGGTGGTGCCGTGTCCGTGGGGCCCGCGGTAGGTGGACGGCTCGGGCATGGTCCAGCCGTCCAGCAGGGCCGGGTCGAGGTCGAAGATCTCGATGTGCAGGGGGCGGCAGTGCTCGGTGGTGTCCTGCGCGCCCGGTCCCCAGCGGGGCTGGGAGAGGTCGCCGCCGCGGCAGTTCGACAGCGCGCACAGCAGGGGGATCTCGGCCAGGAACTCGATGTGGTCGCCGGCCTTCGCGGGGGACGCCGCGGTGTAGTACTTGCCGTCGACCAGCCCCGTCAGCTGGAAGACGTTCAGCACGTCGTGCACGTCCGTCTCGTCCAGCCCGAACGGCTCCACGGCGGAGACGAGGTTCGTGTGGCAGTGGTCGTCCACGTCCTCGCCGGTCAGCAGCTTCTTCATGTGGGGGTCGCAGCGGGAGCCGAGCAGGTCGTGGCAGCCGCCGCCGTACTCGTCGACGCCGTAGGCGACGCTGTCGCCGGTGATCGTCAGCATCGGCCGCAGGTAGGGCAGGCAGGACCACAGGCGGTCGCCGGTCGTGACGTGGGTCCCCTGGATCTGGCGGGTCCGGGCGGCCCAGAAGCGCTCGCGCGGGTCGCCGGCGTTCCAGAAGTTGAAGTCGCCGACCTGCGGGCCTTCGGGCGTCGACACCCGGCAGACCTGGCCCGCCTCGACGCGCCACGCCTTCCCCGTGCGGATGGGGAGGGTGAACTCCTCGACGAGGGTCCGGCGGTCGGTCGCCTCGCCGATCGCCTCGTACATCGCGGTGTCGGTGTATCTGCTCGGGAGGATCCCGGCCGGATAGATCGGCTCGGGGCGCTGGGAGGTGGTCATTCGCCGTCTCCGCTCGTGATGGTCATGACGAGATTGCCCATGTCGTCGACCCGGACGGATCCGGAGGGGCCGACGACGACCGTCGACTCGGTCTCCTCGATCAGCGCGGGCCCGGCGACGGTGCTGCCCGGGGCGAGGTCGACGCGGCGGTACACCGGTGTGTCGGTGTAGTCGCCGAGTTCCGCGAAGTACGCGGGGCGGGTGCCGAGGGGGGCCGCGGAGTGCGCGGCGGCGCCGGTGGCGAGTTCCACGGTCTTCACCACAGGCGAGGAGAGCGCGCGCAGCCGCCAGGAGATGACCTGGGCGGGCATGCCCTTGAGGACCCGGTCGAACCGGGTGCGGTACTCGGTCTCGAAGGCTTCGACCAGGCCGGCCGTGTCGTGGCCGCGGACGACGTCGAGCGGGAGCGGCACCGTCAGCTCGTATCCCTGGCCCACGTACCGCATGTCGGCCGCGGCCTCCAGCCTGACGTCCGCGGGGTCGACGTCCGCCTCGTCGAGCTGTGCGCGCGCCTGGCCCTCCAGGTCCTTCAGGACGGCGTCCACGGCGTCCCAGTCCGGTTCGTCGAGGGGGACGACCAGCGACGTCGTGCACTCGACGGCACGGGGCGCCACCAGCATCCCGATCGCGGACGCGACGCCGGCGCCGCGCGGGAAGACGACCTCACCGATGTGCAGGAGGCGGGCGACGTCGTAGGCGTGCACGGGCCCGGCCCCGCCGAAGGCGACCATCCGGTAGCGGCGCGGGTCGCGCCCCTGCTCGGAGATGTAGAGGCGGGCCGCGGTCGCCATGGCGTTGTTGACGACGTCGGCGATGCCGGCGGCCGTGGTGCGCCTGTCGGTGCGCAGGCGGGCGGCCAGCAGGTCCAGGGCCTGACCCGCGGCGGCGGTGTCCAGGGTCATGGCGCCGCCGAGGAAGCTGTCCGGTGCGAGGTGGCCGAGCTCCAGGTCCGCGTCGGTGACGGTGGGCTCGGTGCCGCCCTTGCCGTAGCAGGCGGGGCCGGGGACGGCGCCGGAACTGCGCGGGCCGACCTTGAGCAGCCCGAGGTCGTCGACCCAGGCGATGCTGCCGCCGCCGGCGCCGATCTCGATGAGGTCGACGGTCGGCACCCGGACGGGGAACCCGCTGCCCCGCTTGAAGCGGTGGGCGCGGGCCACCTCCATCAGGTGGGTGCGCGCGGGCGCGCCGTCGTGGACCAGGGAGACCTTCGCGGTCGTGCCGCCCATGTCGAACGCGACGACGTCCTTGAACCCGCAGGTCGTGGCCATGTGGGCGGCGGCCATGGCGCCGGCGGCCGGTCCGGACTCGACCAGGGCGATCGGGCGCTCGGAGGCGGCGCGGGCCGTGGTGATGCCGCCGTCGGACAGCATGATCATCGGCGGGGTGCCGAGCCGGTCGGCGAGCCGTCGCAGGTACCGGGTGGCCAGCGGCTGCACGAAGGCGTTGGCGGCGGCGGTGGAGAACCGCTCGTACTCCCGGATCTCTGGCGCCACGTCGGCGGAGGCGCAGACCGTGAGCTCGGGGAACGCCTCCCGCAGGATCTCGACCGCGCGCCGCTCGTGCACCCCGTTGCGGTAGGAGTTGATGAACCCGACGGCGACCGCCTGCACGCCCTGGTCGAGGAGCCGGCGGCCGGCCTCGCGCACCGCGTCCTCGTCGAGCGGCTCGACCTCGGAGCCGTCGGTCCCGATCCGCCCGTCCACCGTCAGCCTCAGGTGCCGGGGCACCAGCGCCTCGGCGCGGCGCAGGAAGAGGTCGAAGGTGTCGTAGCGCAGCTCGTTGGCGATCTCGAGGACGTCGCGCCACCCGGTGGTGGTGATCAGTCCGGTCGGCGCGCCGCGGCGCTCGATCAGGGCGTTGGTGACGAGGGTGGTGCCGTGCACGACGAGCGGGGCCCCGCCGAGGGCGTTCAGGCCGTCGATGATGGCGTCGGTCGGGTCGTCCGGTGTGGTGGGGAGCTTGTGCACCTCCACCACGCCGCGGACGGGGTCGTGGACGGCGACGTCGGTGAAGGTTCCGCCGACGTCGACACCGGCGATTCTGGGGACCTGGATGTCGTTCACAGTCCGTAGACCTCCCGGGCGGCGGTCTCCGAGACGAGTCCGGCGTGGACGTCGGCCCGGACCGCGTCGCGGTCGCGCTCGGCCGGGTCGCCGTAGCCGCCGCCGCCCGGATAGTCGATGGTGATCCGGTCTCCCGGACGGATCCTGCTGCGTCCCTTGAGCGGGAAGCCGTCGCCGCGGCCGTTGACCGTCACCCGGGAGGCCCCGCCCGCGTGGCCGCCGAGGATGCCCTCGGGGCGGTTGCGGACGTGCTCCACGAAGAGGGACAGCGTGCACTCGCCGGGGGCGAGCAGCTCGATCTCGACGTTCTGCCCGAGTCCGCCGCGGTACTTCCCCGCCCCGCCGGAGTCGGGGAGGAGCTCCTTGCGCCGGATCCGCAGCGGAGCGGTGGCTTCCAGGGCCTCCATGGACCCGGCCTCGATGTTCGAGGGGAAGCACGTCGTCGACAGGCCGTCGGCGACCGGGCGGGCCCCCATGCCGCCGTTGATGAACGGGATGGCGGTGAACTGCCTCCCGGACTCGTCGCGCGGGCCCGAGATCACGGCGCGCAGCGACGGTGCGCTGCCCGACTCGGCGATCACCCGGTCGGGGATGACGGGGGCCAGGGCCTTGTAGAGGGTGATGGCCAGGCAGTGGCCGACGAGCTGGCGGGCGTTGACCGGCGCGGGGTAGCGCGGGTTGAGGATCGAGCCCTCGGGGGCCGAGACGGTGATGCAGCGGTAGGAGCCTTCGGCGCGCGGGGTGTTCGGGTCGAGCACGCACTTGAGCGGATAGCAGGTGTACGCGTCGGTGTAGGGCTTGACCACGTTGAGCGCTCGCGTCACCTCGGGCGAGGTGCCGGTGTAGTCGACCGTCATGGCGTCGCCCCGGACGGTGACGGCGACCTCCAGATGGACGGCCTCCCCGTCCATCGTCCCGTCGAGGTCGTGGCCGGCGCGGTAGGTCCCGTCGGGGATCGCGGACACGGCCCGGCGCATCGACCGCTCGGAGAGCCGGCAGATCTCGCCGGAGATCTCGTCGAGGGAGCCGATGCCGGTCTCGCCGGCGAACTCGACCAGGCGCTGGGCGGCGGTTCTGCCGGCGGTGACCTGCGCCATCAGGTCCCCCACCACCTCGACCGGCATGCGCAGGTTCGCCCGCAGGAGCCTCAGCAGGGTCTCGTTGAGTTCGCCCTGCTCGATGAGCAGCATCGGCGGGATGAACATGCCCTCCTCGTAGACCGAGCGGGTGTCGGCGGACCAGAGGGCGCCGCTGATGTCGGCCATGTGGGCGATGCTGCCGGTCCAGCCGAGGAGGCGGCCCTCCCGGAAGACCGGGGCGATCACCGTCACGTCGGGCAGGTGCCCGGAGGTGATCCAGGGGTTGTTCGTGCAGGCGACATCGCCGGGCCGCCACTGGTCGGCGGGGCGCCAGGCGAGCATCTCCGCGAGGGTCACGCCCATCGTCATGTTGAAGCTCGGGATGCCGATGGTGTTCTCGGCGATCGCGTTGCCGCGGGCGTCGAAGACGACGCAGGCGAAGTCGTTGGACTCCGTGACGATGGGCGAGAAGGCCGTCCGCTTCAGGGTCGTCGCGGCCTCGTCGGCGATGGCGATCAGCCGGCTCCAGAGGATCTCCAGTGTGATCGGGTCGATGCGCGCAGAGGGCGCCAGCTCCTCGTCGGCGGCGCCGATGTCGACTGCGGTCATAGCCCACTCCCTCCGTTGACCTGGGTAAAGGTGGGTGGCCCTATGGTTGGCGCGCCCTCGGCGCGCTGTCAACTATTCTGGCGAACAATTTTGTGCACCCAGATTGTTGACAATCTGTCGGGCGCCTCACATGCTGAAGGCGGCCCGCCACCTGAGGCGCCCCCGCCGCCCCGAAGCGTCCTCCCGGGCCGGCGGGCGAGGAGCCCCCAGAGATGAGGTAGAGCATGTCCACACGTCCACCGGAGAGCCCGGCATCACTCTTGGTCGTCAGCGCCCACGCCGGCGACTTCGTCTGGCGCGCGGGAGGCGCGATCGCGCTGGCCGCCGAACGGGGCGAGAGAGCCACCGTCGTCTGCCTGAGTTACGGCGAGCGCGGGGAGTCCGCCCGCGCCTGGCGCGAGGGCAGGCAGCTGGCCGAGATCAAGGAGATCCGGCGCGCCGAGGCCGAGAACGCCGCGAAGGCCCTCGGCGCGGAGGTCGTCTTCCTCGACGCCGGCGACTACCCCCTGCGGGAGACCCCCGAGCTGGTCGACCGCCTCGTCCGCGTCTACCGCGACGTGGCCCCGAGCGTCGTCCTGACCCACACGCTCGCGGACCCCTACAACGGCGACCACCCGGCCGCCGCCCGCATGGCCCTGCAAGCACGCGTGCTCGCCCAGGCGATCGGGTACGACGCTCCGGGCGACCCGCTCGGCGCCCCGCCGGTGTTCTGCTTCGAACCGCACCAGCCCGAGATGTGCGAGTTCCGTCCCGACGTCCTGCTCGACATCACGTCCACGTTCGAGCGCAAGCGCGCCGCGATGGAGTGCCTGCCCGCCCAGCAGCACATGTGGGACTACTACACCGATCTGGCCCGGCGGCGCGGCGTGCAGCTGAAGCGGAACGCGGGGCCGAACCTCGGCCTGCCGCACGCCACGATGGGCGAGGCCTACACGCGCCTCTACCCGCAGGTCACGGGGGTGCTGGCATGAGCGGCGGCCGGATCCGGGAGGAGTCCTGATGGAGAAGGTGATCGTCACCGACGTGCCGCGCGCCCCGCTGGACCGGGTCGACGCGCTGGCCGCTCACGGCGTGGCCACCGTCCACGAGGCGCTGGGCCGCGCCGGATACCTCGGGCCGGGCATCCGGCCGGTCCACCTCGGCTCGCGCATCGGCGGGACGGCCGTCACCGCGCTGTGCTGGCCCGGCGACAACCTCATGATCCACGCCGCGGTCGAGCAGTGCCGCCTCGGCGACGTCCTGGTCGTCGCGACGACCTCGCACTGCGCGGACGGCCTGTTCGGCGAGCTCTTCGCCACCGCCCTGATGAAGCGGGGGGTGCGCGGACTGGTCACCGCGACCGGGGTCCGCGACGTCGACGACCTGCACCGCCTCGGCTTCCCCGTGTGGTCCGCCGCGGTCAGCGCCCAGGGATCCGTCAAGGCCACCGCCGGATGCGTCAACACGCCCGTCGTCATCGGCGGGCAGACGATCCGCCCGGGGGACGCCGTCCTGGCCGACGACGACGGAGTGGTGTGCGTCCCCCGGACCGCGGTCGACCGGGCGCTCGCGGCGTCCCGGGCTCGCGCGGAGAAGGAGGAGGCCACACGCGCCGCCTTCCGGGAGGGCGAACTCGGCCTGGACCGGTACGGGTTGCGGGCCACGCTCGTCCGGCTCGGCGTTCGTTATGTCACCGCCCAGGAGTACGCCGCGGAGCGCGCGGCCGAGGACCGCGTGACGGGGAGCGCCTCGTGACGGCCGGAACGGCGGACGGCGGCGTGCCCTGCATGCTGCTGCGCGGGGGCACGTCGAAGGGCGCGTACTTCCTCGCCGGCGACCTTCCCGGCGACCCCGCCGAACGGGACGATCTGCTGCTGCGCGTCATGGGCGCCCCCGACCCCCGGCAGATCGACGGGCTGGGCGGGGCGACGTCCCTGACCAGCAAGGTCGCGGTCGTCTCGCGCTCCACCCGTCCCGGCGTCGACGTCGACTACCTCTTCCTCCAGGTGGGCGTGGACGAGGCCGTGGTCAGCGACCGGCAGAACTGCGGCAACCTCCTGGCCGGGGTGGGGCAGTTCGCCGTGGAGCGGGGGCTCGTTCCGGCCGGCGACCCGGAGACCGTGGTGCGCGTCCGCATGGTCAACTCCGGCAGCGTGGCCCGCACGCGCTTCCCCACTCCGGGAGGCGTCGTGCGGTACGCCGGCGGCACCGCCATCGCCGGCGTCCCGGGGACGGCGGCGCCGGTGGTGCTGGAGTTCGCCGACACCGTCGGGTCGGCGACCGGCCGGCTGCTCCCCACGGGCCGCGTGCGGGACGTGGTCGACGGGGTTCCCGTCACCTGCGTCGACAACGGCATGCCGGTGGTCGTCGCCGCCGCCGCGTCGTTCGGCCTGAGCGGCCACGAGTCCCACGGTGAACTGGCCGCCGACCGGCGGCTGCTGGACCGCGTCGACCGGTTGCGGATCCGGGCCGGTGCGCTGATGGGGCTGGGGGACGTCACCGCGTCGTCCGTCCCGAAGACCACGCTCGTGGCCGAGCCGAGGGACGGCGGCATGCTCGCCACCCGGACCTTCATCCCCGTCGACCCGCACACCGCGATCGGCGTGCTGGGCGCCATCTCCGCCGTGACCGCCGTGCGCCTGCCCGGCGCCGTCGGCCATGACCTCACCGCGTCCTGGCCGGCCGGCGGCACCCGCGTGGACGTCGAGCACCCGACGGGGCACCTGGTGGTCGAGGTGGACGTCGACCCGGCCGCCGAGCCGCCGGCGGTGCGGCGCAGCGGCGTGGTGCGGACGGCGCGCAAGCTGTTCGACGGGACGGCGTTCCCCCGCGGCTGAGGAGCCCGGCCGCCGGCGGGCCTCACTCGGCCGGGAGCGGTCCCAGCGCCAGCTCGTCGCCCTCGCCGAGGGCCCTGATCACATCGAGGACGTGCTCGCGCATGGCCGCCTCGGCGGCCTCGGCGTCCCCGCCGGCGACGGTCGTGATGATCCGCAGATGCTGGGGCAGTGACTCCGCCGGCCGTCCGGGGCGCAGGGCCAGCCGGAAGCGGTGCCGGACCAGTTGCGCGTGCATGCCCTCGAGCATCTCCATCGCGACCGGCTGGGCCGCGATCTCCCGGATCCGGGCGTGCAGCCGCTCGTTCAGCTGCGAGTACCGGAGCGGATCCCCGTCCCGGACGGCCGCCTCCATGCTCGCGCCGATCGTGCGCAGCTCCTCGGCCTCGTCCTCGGTGACGTTCTCCGCGGCCTTGCGCGCGCACAGGCCCTCCAGCACCATGCGGCACTCGTACATCGCGATCGCCTCGGCGACGCCGATCACGCGGACCCGGGCGCCGCGGTTCTTGATCCGCTCGACGAGCCTCTCGGCGGTGAGCTCCACCAGCGCCGTGCGCACGGCCGACCGCTTCACCTGGAGCAGTTCGGCGAGATCGCCCTCCACCAGCCGCTGCCCCGGGGCCATCTCGCCCGCGAGGATCAGCGCGCGCAGCCGGTCCGCCGGGCTCTGGTCGCCGGCGGCGGGGCCGCTTCCTCGGGACACCACGGGGACTCTCCCTCCGGATGCCCGCCGTGTCTCGACGGGCGCCTATATTCGCAACAATATTAGCGCCATTCTCCGTGGCGCCGAGGGCGCGGGGAAGGTTCGCGCCGCGGCCCGGGGCGCCCGGTCCGCAGGGTCAGCGCACGGCCAGGCCGTCCACCTCGGCCGCGAAGAGCTCCGCCGGGTCGAAGCCCATTCCGGCGAAATGGCCCGCGAGCTCCAGGGACAGGACGCCGTGGCAGCGGGTCCAGAAGGTCAGGGCGCGGCGCAGGGCCGCCGGCGGGGCTGGATGGCCGCGCGCCCAGTCGCGGTGGCCCTCCAGATGCGCGTCGAACGGCGTGGCGGGCTCCTCTTCGGAAGGCGCCGCGCAGGCGTCGAGCAGGATCGCCATGATCTCGTCGGAGACGGCCGTCGTGTCGTCCGGCGCGTGGTAGCCGGGCACGGGGGTGCCGTAGACGAGGAAGTACCGGTGCGGGTCGGCGAGGGCCCAGCCGCGCACGGCGTGCGCGAGGCCCGCCAGGCCGGCACCCGTCCCGGACGCGGAGCGGAGCGTGTCGGCGAGGCTGCGGTAGGCGTCCCGGACGAGTTCGGTGATCAGCTCGTCGCGCCCGGCGTAGTAGCGGTAGAGCGCGGGCCCGCTCATGCCCATCCGCTTGGCGATCGCGTTGAGGGAGAGCGCGGACGCGCCCGCCGCGGCGATCTGCTCCCACGCGCGTTCCTTGATCTCCGCACGCACCTGCGCCCGGTAGCGCTCGCGCGGGCTCCCGGTGTCCGGCTCCGCCATGACGGGCCTCCTCTCCGCCGACGAAGCTACACCGCCAAGAATTAGTTAGAAGGTATCACCGAAGCCGTTGACGTCGCCCGGTCTCGCTGGTTATAACTTCTAACGAAGGTAAATACTTCTATCGAAGGGAACGCCATGTTCCGCAATCGCACCTCGGGCCCGTCGGGCCTGCGCCTCCGTCCCGGCAAGCGGATGCGCACGACCGCGCTCTCGCTCTCGCTCGCCGCAGGCGTGCTCGCGGGCGCGGTCCCGGCCGCGCACGCCGCTCCGGCCGACCGCGGCGGCCGGTCGCAGTGCCGGGGCGGGGGCGTCGATCCCGCCGCCCTCGTCCGCTACCGGAGCGACATCCTGATCAAGGCGCCGCTGAGCACCGTCTTCGGGCTCCAGACGGACGTGGAGCGCTGGCCGGACTGGCAGGAGCCCGTCCTGTCCATGAAGCGCCTCGACCCGGGGCCCCTCCGCGAGGGGTCGCGATTCCGGTGGACCACGCCGGCGCCCCCCACCCCGACGACGCCCGCCACGACGCTGACCATCACCTCCACCGTCCGGCAGTTGCGGCCCGGAACCTGCGTCCTGTGGAGCGGGCCCGCGATCGGTGAGGGAGTCCGCATCGACGAGGGCGTCCACCTGTGGACCTTCACCAGGGTCAGGGGAGGCGTCCGCGTGCACACCGAGGAGACCTGGACCGGCGACCAGGTCGAAGCCGACGTTCCCCGGGCCACCGAGATCCTCGGCCAGGGGCTCCGGGCCTGGCTGGCCGACCTGAAGGCCGCCGCCGAGGCCCGCGCCGGCCACCGCCGGTGACGGCGCTACCGCGCGGCGAACTCGGTGGCGGCGCGCCCTGGACGGACGACCGGACCGCTGCGCTGAGCGTCCGTTTTGTGCCTGGGACGTAGTTCGGCGATGCTTGGGGAGTGTCAACGGAGACTCTGAACAGCGCCGCCGAGCTGCGCGCCTTCCTGCACGGTCTGCCCGGGGTGGACCGGGTGGGGGCCGAGGAGCGGGCGGCGCGGCTGGCCACGCGGTCGGTCAAGACGTCGGCGAAGGCGGCGGCGATCGATCTGGCGATCTCGATGGTGGATCTGACCACGCTGGAGGGTGCGGACACGGCGGGGAAGGTGCGG